>CANPZF010000003.1 GCA_947589015.1 uncultured Clostridia bacterium | reverse complement strand
TGGATTATAATCAACTGAAGTTGCTATAAATAAATCTGTTATTTTTTGATAAGCCATTCTTTCACTTGTACGAATTGTTTTTATTCTTTCTAGTAACTCATCAAAATATTTAGCATCATATTTGTTACCTTTAATAAATCTTTCATCATTTAAAGCGAAACCTTTTATCATATATTCTTTTAATAATTTATTTGCCCAAGTTCTAAATTTTATAGCTGGTTTTGAGTTTGCTCACCTTATCTGATGACAGACAATTATTAAAAGATTTTTCGGTCTTGGAAATAGTTGGAATGAAAAACTTTTTCTTTGAATCCTCCAATTTGGTATTTAATAAAAATATTTCAATGTTCTCGCCATCTCCGTACATTTTCTCTATAAACAAACCTACAATATCTCGTTTTGTTTTCAAATCGAATGTATGGAAAATGTCAAAAGAGTTATCAATAACTTTTAATAAATCTTTTGCTGTTTGCATTTCGGAAGTGTCTTTAATTCTTCCTTTACTTTTTATATTAGCAATTTGATTTTCTAAACTTTGCTTCTGTTCTTTTAACTCTCTTAACTTACAATTTACCATATCCATTAGGTCAATGTCAATATATTGTAGCTTTTCAATAAGTTTTTCAGTTTCTTCTAAATTCTTATTATAAGCATTTTGTAAAAACTCTAATTCACTATTTGAATTATCTGTTGATTTTATTGTAGCCATTTTTTTAAGTTCTTCATATACTGCCGTATTTGGTATAAATGTTGTTTTTAGAATTTCTAGTATTTTATTATCGATTTCGTTTCCTACATTTAATGATTGGCATTTGTGTCCTCTTGATTTTTCTTTTAGTGTGCAACAATATCTATAATTGATACTTCCATCTTTATAAGCTCTACCCATGTTTTTAGCTCTCATAAGTGAATTACAATGTTTACATCTTAAAAGTCCTGTTGCTAATGTATTCGTTTTTACTGATAATGCAGCTCTATATTTTTTATCTGCATTTTTCTCTATTAGCATTTGTATTGCAACCCACTCTTTACCTGGAATTATTCCTTTGTGTAATCCTACTGCTATGATCCACTCTTGCATAGGTTTTTCTTTTCCACCATAACCACTTGTCTTGTTATAAGTCAAGAATCCATATTTTCCATCATATTTATTTCTATCATCATCTTCACAATAAATATAAATATTTTGAGAAGCAAAATATTCCATTGTATCTTCATCATTTTTTGCATAAACTGGACTCGTTAGTATTTTTCTTAATGCACTGATTCCAAAATATACACCTTTTCTTGTTTTTATATCATTATTCATTAGATAAGTTACTAATTTAGATAATGATTTTAATTCCATAAATTTAGAATATATTAGTAATATTGTTTTTAATTCCTCTTCATTTTCAACAAGTCTAGATGCAACTTTGCTCTTTTTAGCTATATAATCATTTTCTTGTTCACATACTTCTACTTTTTTATACCTTTCAGCTACAAAACCTAAAGGTGCTTCGCCACCTAACCAAGTTCCTGTTTTAGCAAGTTCTAATAAGTTATCTCTAATTCTTTCTGCAATTACTTCTCTTTCTAATTGTGCAAAAACACTTGCTATATACATCATTGCTCTACCCATTGGTGTTTTTGTATCAAATTGTTCTTTAATTGAAATAAAACTTGTTTCCAATTCATTTAATTCATTCATAAGTGCAGAAAAATCTGCTATATTTCTACTAATTCTATCTAATCTATAACATATAAGTATATCATAGGGATTTGCTCTCTCATCTTCTAAAAATATTTTAAATTGTGGTCTGTCAAAACTTCCACCAGAAAATCCTTCATCTTCATATATTACAATTTCTACTTCATATTCATCTTCTGGGAAGTGCATTTTTATATATTCTTTTGCTATTTCTATTTGGTTTCCAACAGAATCGCCTTTATCACTATATTTTGATTTTCTTGAATATATTGCTATTCTAATTTTTTTCTTTTCTTTCATTTTGACCTCCTTTTTTATAATTTTAAAAAAGGAGGCTTTTCTTTTCAAAGGTACAATTCTAGCTATTTTTTAATAATTGTAGAATTGATTTAATCATTTTTTCTTTTTCTTCTTTTGTTATTGGAAGGCTTGTTATATATTCTTTAATTAACAATGCTCTAATAAACGCAATGTTAGAAATATATGCTTCTGTGCCTTGCTTATTTATTGTTACTTTCATATACTTTCCCCACAATCAAAAGAATAACTTAATCATCTATCTAATGTTTTCTTATTCCTATCTCTTATTATTTTTTTCCTTTCTTCAAACATTGTTCGCATTATATAATATTTTGTTTTGCAATAACTATCTAATGTATTAAAATCATCTTTAATAGATACTACATCAACATCATTTGCTAATGCTTTATCTACAAAATTATAAAAGTCTTTTTCCTTCCCTAAATGTTTTAATTTCAGTAATACTATAATATCTACTTCTTTATTTTCAATTTTGTTTTCTATATTCCTTATCATTTCATCATTTCTTTGTTTTGAGCCTGTATGAAGATATATCTCTTTTAGACTCCATTTTTTATTTTTACTTATATAATCTTTAAAATGTTCTTCTGCATTTTCTCTTGTACTTATTCCTAAACCCGAAAAATAGCCATAGGCTATAACTTTTTTATTTTCCATTTCACTTTCTTTCCTTTACTATTTCTGCTTGTTTTTCAACTTCATCTGGAGAATATAAATCAATAAGAGTTAATATATATTTTCCAAATTCTTCGTTTGAAATTTCCAAATTTCCTGTATGTTTTAAATATTCTCTTGCTACCATTCCATAAGATGCAATTTGATTTCTTGTAACAAATTCTGTTTTTTCTTCTATTCCCTCTCTATGTGGCACTTCTTTTTTTATTTTTTCTAAATCTATTCCTAATGAAATAATAAGAGCTTTATCTACTTTTCTCAATTCTCCAGTATCTAAAGCTCCTATATAATATTTTAATCTTGATTTGTCTATTGCTCTGATTTGTTCTGTCAAAACAAGTGAATTTTGTTTTAGTCTATCTTTATACCCTTTTATATAAACATGAGTAGGTATTATAGATTTTGAATTTACTTTACTTGTTATTGGTGCAATTATAACAGTTGGACTATGCTCGTTTCCTATATTGTTTTGTAATATTACTACTGGTCTTACTCCAGTTTGTTCACTTCCTACATAAGTTTCATCTAATGCTGCATAAAATAAATCTCCTCTTTTTATTTCCATTTTATTATTATTCTCCTTTTTTTCTTTGTAATTTTTTAACCATTCCATTTGTTCTTGATCTTCTAATATTCTTTCTTCCTCTGTTTTACTCATACTTGAATATAAAATCATTAAATATGTAAATATTGTGATAAGTATAAGTAGTATTAAAAATATAATTAGTAAAATATTCATTGTTTGATTTCTCCTTTTTTATTCAAAAAGGCTACCTTATAGATTAGATAGCCTTTTACAATTATTTTCTATCTTTCTCCTAAAATTCATTAAATGGCAATTAGCTAAATTGCTCCACAGGACTTCCACCTACCTGCTTTCAACAGATTTGTTCTCAATGCGTGGGACGGTTTTATCTCGCTCGTGCTATGACTAAACAAGTGTATCATTATACCTACTACTTGTCCTCGCCTTATAAGTGGCTATCTTATATTTAAGTAAAGTAATTTGTGAGATTACTTTTTAACTAGCTCGAATAGTAGGAATGTATTTAATGAATTGTTATTTAATTTTCAAAGTTCATGTGGAATAAAAAATTCCCCTCATTTCTCCTGTGAAAAAATGAGAGGTTTGTAGGATTAAATTTTTAAATTTTTATAATTTTTTTTAATTTTTCTAAAATTCTATCTCGTTTATCTTGAATTGTAGTGTAATGTTTGCCTACTATTTCAGCATATTCTCGCAATGTTTTATTTTCAAAAAATAATGCTTTTATTAGTTTGTATTCTTCTTCACTTAATTGTAATAAAGCTAATCTTAATTTTTCTATTTCATTTTCTCTTTCAAAATTAGCTTCTACATTATCTATTGGATTTGAAATTATATTTTTTAATGTAGCTCCATTTTCAGTTTCATTATCATAAGAAACTAAATTCATCTTTCTTGATACTCTATCTAAATACTTCTGTCTTTGTTCCTCATACTCTATAATTTCATAATCTTTTTTTGACACTTCTAGCAAAACATCATCCAATTTAATAAATTTCTTTTTCTTATATGTACTGTATTTTTTTCGTTTTTCTTTAAGTTCTTTATATGTAATTTCTTCATAAATTCCCTTTTTTAATTTTATAAAACATTTTGCATTATCTTGCATTTCTCTTTCCTCCAATCAATTCGTTTTTGTGAATTGATTGGTAGGTGGACTACGGCAATGTTTTTCTTTTAGTGTATAAAAAAAATCAAATATACAACGCATAATTGCACATCTGATTTGAAATAGGCACAAATATCTAATATTTACATTGTTCAATGCAAATACTTGTGAAATTGCTTTTACATTTCTACTTGTACCCCTCCCCATATAAAAAACTCCCTTACAGAATAGTGCCTAAACAAAATTCTTAAAGGAGTTCTAAATAATAAAAAAATAAATCAATATTATAATCAAAGTCTAAAATATGTATTTGTAATTATCTTGTGTTTTCTCTATATCTTTTGAATCGCCTCCCTTTTAAGACTTTGATTAAGTTGCTTGCATTATACAGAGTTTTTGTTTTCTAATGTCAAAAAAGGGGGAATATGGCGAAAAAGGGCGAAAAAAGGCTGAATTTTCTTTTACTATTTTTTCCATTTATATTGTGTTTACATAATTTTTATGATATAATGTTATCGAATTTATAAAATAGACATTTGTAGGAGGGTTTACAGATGCAAAAAGTCCTTATTGCTAATCCTAATGTTGAGCAAAGAATAAAACTTTGCCAATGTCTTGCAAATGATAAAAGGTTAGAAGTAATAGAAACAGCTGATGGAAAAACAGCTTTAGAAAAATATCTTGATATTAAGCCTAATGTATTAGTTTTAGATTCTTGCCTACAAGATATAAATTGTATTGAAATAATTGATAGATTATCTACAAATATTGCAGATAAGAAGAATAACAACATTATATTAACAGCTCAAAAAGAAGAAAACTTGAATTTGTCTAATGCTGCTAGAATATACAAAGTAATATATAAAGATGAAAACTCAAATGACTTCTATGATACAATTAAAGAAATGTACCTTTTTGGAGAATATGAAGAATTAACTAACGAGGAACTAGATTTATTATTTTTGACATTAAAAATTCCTCTAAATTCAAATGGAACTAATTATATAAGAGAAGCTATTTTTGAATGCTACTACTACCCTGACTTACAGAAAAAATTGAAAGATATTTTTACTATAATTGGACAAAGACATAACAAGCCTAATTCGGCAATACGATCAAGCTTTAGAACTGCATTAGAACGATTAAATATGTATAGAGATACTATCAACTGCCCTATTATGCAATATTTCGATATTGAAGAAAATATAACCCCAAAAGATTTTTTAGAAATTGCAGTAATGTATTTACATCTACAAAAAGGAAAGAAGAAATAAGTTTTGTAAAAACCTATTCCTTCTTTTTAGTTTATGCGTTTTCTTTTAATTCTTTATACCCTTGCATTATATTGTCTATCTCCATATTGTTTATTGGCTCTGATACAAATGTATTTAAATTTTTTCCCATTAGATTATATGCTGTTTTCATATATTCATCACTAATA
Source organism: uncultured Clostridia bacterium (assembly GCA_947589015.1). GTDB lineage: Bacteria > Bacillota > Clostridia > TANB77 > CAG-508 > CAG-269. The sequence goes on along the minus strand of CANPZF010000003.1, from coordinate 80,024 downwards.
TTATCACTTGTAATTATATTGAATATTGGCACATTATCTTTTAAACTTTCTTTTGATTTTCTCATTATTTCCATACTGTCCATATTGTCTAAATTCATTTTTGCAAAAACCATTTCTGGCTTTGATTCTATAATTTTATTATATGTTTCTTTTCCGTCTACTGCTGTGTCTACTAATTCAACATAGTCTAACCCCTTTATTGTATCTGCTATCTTATTTCTTATTTCCTCGTTATTATGGGCAATTAGAATTTTTATCTTTTTCATTCTATTCTCCTCTAATTCATACATAAATTCTACTGGATTTTGGTATAGTGCATTTCCCTTTTTCACATCTACACCATGTTCCGTTTTTATTATATCTCCATTTGCTATTAGCAAAGTATATTTATCTTCCATGTCCTTTTCTTGTCTAAAGTCTGTTTCTCCTATATTTCCAAAATTTCTAAATACATTTTTAGTTTGCTCAAATTCTGCATCTGTTATTGCAAATTCATCTTTATTTTTCTCTGCTGTTTCTCGAAGTGGCATAAATTTAAAGAATTTCCACTTGCTAATATTATAATTGTTTAGGAACTCTCCTAGCTGCTCCATTTCATTTATATTTTTCTTGCTAACTACTGTATTTATATTGACTTTAAGATTTCTGCCTTTAACATAGTCTAGTATAACTTTAACCTCTTCAAAATGATTTCTGCCTCTTCCTAGTTCTTCATTGGTGTCATCATTTATTGTATCTAATGACAATGTTAAAGAATCTAAATAATCTAAAATCTCTCGCATATTTTCATTCTGTGCTAGTACCATTCCGTTTGTTATCAATTTATTCTTTATTCCATTTTCTTTTGATATTTTCAATAACTCTTTTAAGTTTGGATATAGTAGTGCTTCTCCCCCTGTCCAAGTAATGTTGTTTACACCATCTTTAATCAAATTATTCAATATCTTTTTATTTTCTTCATAAGTAAGATCGTTAATACCCAAAAATCTGTGGCAATATTTACAATTTTGATTACATTTTGTTGTAATATTCCAACAAACTCTCTTTTTTTGCATTTTTTACATCTCTCTTTCTTTGAAATTGATACACAATTATTATATCTTGTAAGAATTTTCCTGTCTATTCTTAAATATTTAATCTGTATTAAATAATTTTTAACATAAAAAAAGAATACCCTTCGTTTTAAGGATATTCTGCCTGCTTTCTTATATTCATTTATTACTTATTTTTTAAGTATTTTTTTATAAATTTCTTATCTACTTGTGTTAGCATATCTTTCATATACACTAAATTTATACTTAATTCTGGCAATTCTATTGGTAATTCCACTTCATATAAATCGCCATTTTCTAATTGTTTTTTAACAGCTTCTTTCATTACATAAGCTATTCCTAATCCATTCATTACTGCTTCTACTCTTATTTCTGTTGTATCACATTTCATATTAGGTTTTATTTTTACTTTGTGTTCTTTTAGAATCTTGAATAGATTTTTAGTAGAAATCGTATTGTCAAAATTTAATATATATCGTAAATCTTCTAATTCTTTTACATTTTCAATTTTCAATGGCTCTTTTGCAACAAATATATTATTTACTTTTTTTAATTCTTCAATTACAAACTCATCTGCTTCTGTTGGTATAACATCTGTTATTACAAAACCAAGCTTGTGATTTTTTAACATCTCAAACATTTCACTTGGATTTGCACCACAAGTTAGCCCTACATTTAAGTTTGGAAAGTCATTTTTAGCTTTTTTAATATATTCCATTAAGTAATAATTTGTTAAATGTGATTGACACCCTATATTTATTGTTCCATTAGCTAAATCATTTTTCTCTTTTATTACTTTTTCTGCAAAATCAAATGAAGAAATACTTTTATTTACAATTTCATATAGTCGCTGTCCCTCTTCTGTTAGCCTTACTCCCTTTTTTTCTCTATAAAATAGTTTCACATCTAATTGGTTTTCTAAATTGCTTATCTGTGTACTAATATTAGCTGGAGTCTGATCTAATTTATTTCCTGCATCTGCATAGCTTTTAGAACTTGCAACTACACAAAATATCTTATACAAATTATAATTTACATTAGACATAGTAGCACCTCTCAATCGCTATTATTATATCATATTATGTAAATAAAGTAAAGAGTTTTGCCTTATTTCTAGGCAAAACCCCATGTATTACTTGTTATTTTGTTTTAAATATAATAAATCTGCTTTTCTAATATCAAACTTTGTTCCAATTTTTAGGTTAAGTGTTTTTACAAATTCTATTAGCTGCTCTATATTTTGTTCTGCGTTTTCTATTTTCTTTGCTTCTAGCTCTATAAATATTCCTAAATCTTTTACTTCTTGAATATAGGCTATAAACTCATCATTTTCGTACATATAGTTTTTATCAATCATATTTAAAAATCGTGTATAACCTAATATATTCAAATGTTTTTCTGCATCTTCTATATTTATTACTTTTAGTACAGACTTTTCTGTACTTATTTCAAATCCATCTTTATTATGATTTCGTCTTTTGCAAACTATCTTTTTATCATCTTCATTTACATATCTAATGATTAGAGTATCTGTAATTCTTCCATTTTTAGGTGCAAATTCATTGGATTTGTCATTTTTCATATATATATCATTTAATGTAAATTCTTCTATGTATTTGAACCCTTTATCTTCCAAAGCCTTAATAATAGTTGCTATTTCTTCAAATACTTCACAAGTTATTTCTACATCTTTTATAAACTTTGTTTCTTTTTTATCACTATCATATATTCCTACTTTTTCTTCTAATAGTTTAAAATTGCAACTTATATCCACAAAAAATTTCTTTTTATCTACTGTTACCATTTTATATAATTTTTTTGCCACATTTCTTATTTTTTCTGTATTTTGTTGTATAAAATTGTTTTGTGCCATTAACAAGTTTTTATATTTAATATCTTTAATTAAATTAAAATCTATTGGTGTTAGTACATCTCCTACAACTGGAATCATATTATTGAATCTAATAATTCCATAATCTTGTCCTATTTTTATGTATGTTGGATTATCACTATACTTTTTGTGTGTACTTTTAGGCGAGAATAAAGGTGCAAAATATTTGATATTATCTATCTCAATAATAACACCTATATATGGTCTCTTTTGATTTTTATTGTATGGAACTTTATCATCAAATTGATATAAATAATCAATATATTTATCATCTATGTTATAAAATTTTAATCTATCCATATTCTCTCCTTTAACAAAAATTGTGGGATGCTTATATAAAAACACCCCACATAGTTTTTATCGCTTACTTAGGGCTAAGCTACTCCCATTTTTTATCTTCACTTAGGGCTTGAATACTCCCATTTTTTATTGTCAACTTTTGGCTTGACTACTCCAATTTGAAAATATTTGCATATTTCCTTTGTTAGTATATTCATTATACACTATTTTTATGCTATTGTCAAACAAATTTTTACACTAATTTCTTTTTTCCTTTATTTTGTTCAAATTAGGAAATGTAGCAACGACAATATCTTTTAAAATTTCTAATTCCTCTTCATCACACTTATCAATAATATTTTTTAATATTTCTTTATTGGTGTATTCTTTATTATTACTCATTCTTTCTCCATATAATAAATAATCAGAAGATTCTTTTAATTTTGAACATATTTGATGCAATGTATGTATGCTGCAACTCTTGTCGCCTTTTTCTAAACTCAAAAGATAATTTTCAGTTCTATCTATCATTTCAGATGCTTTTTCTCTTGTTAAGCCTATACTTTCTCTTGCATTTCTTGTTCTTTCTCCAAAACCTTTCCAGTCTGTATATTCCTTTTTATCTGTTCTGCTCATTATTCCGCCTCCAATACCAACAATAATTTTTATAATTTCTGTTAGTATTATCTCATTTTTGGCAAAATAATTTTAGAAACCAATAATAATTTATATTGTTATTATTAGTCATTTTATAGGTAAATAAAAATACGATTAAGAATCGCTTTAAGTCTATATTTGTTCTTTTATCTTTTTCATATACTTATCATTTAATTTTTGTAAGTATTCAAGGTTAGCACCAGTTATTTTGGTATTTTTTACTATTCCATCTTCTTGCATTTCATCAAAGTATCTATTATTTAAGTATAATAACTGTTCCACTATGTCTTGCTCGTCAATATTATAAGCTCTTAATGTTGCATATACATAAACATTGTTTGAGAAATGGTTTAATTCTTCCTCTTTAGCATTAGGAAAGTCTTTTCTCACTTCTTCCTTTATTTCTATTGTTATTCCTAGTCTAAATGGCTTATCTAGCAATTCACTATAATCTTTCACTATTCTCTTTCTCTCTTGTTCTAAATATTGTTTTGCTTCTAAATATTTTGCAATTACTTTATCTGTTACTACTGATTGCTCATAGAGTTTATCGTATTCGACTTTATTCTCAACAAGTCTGTTTAGTTCTTTTTCTGTATTAGTAATATCTTGATCTAGTTTTACTATATCGTACTTCATAAATTTTCCTCCTTTCATTTTTCAAGGTTGTGCCTTTCAAATTATAGCATAAAAAAATGATAAAATCAACATACTTACAATAAAAGGAAGGAATTTTTTTATGAGCAATAATAGAAATCCATATAATGGATTAAAAGGCAGATTAAATGTTACTGGCGAAAATATAAATCGTATTAGAGTACAGCAAAATTTATCTGCACAAGCATTATCTGATAAACTGATTATAATTGGTTTAGATATTCATAGACAAGCTATTTATGATATTGAATCTGGAAAAAGAACTGTGGCTGATTATGAACTTTGTGCAATAGCAGAAATGTTAGATACAACTTCTGATGCACTACTAAAAGATTTTTCTAAATATGTAAAAAAAGAAAAATAAGCTAAAATTACTATAATGTAAATTGTAGTAATCTTTTTAGATTAACTATTTTGTAAAAGCCTATACATTCGTATAGGCTAGTTTTTATTTTATACACTTGCATGAGCCTTTCTTTTTTGCTCATATTTTATCTTCACAATTTTATTTCTTTTTTGTAGAATTGATTTTCTCAAATCATCAATTTGAGAATTATATAACTTTCTCAATTTACTTTTTTCTTCTACTGACAAATCAACTTCAGATATTCTTTTCTCTCTTATTAATCTTTGTAATCTTAATAATTTTTGATTTTCTGTTTCTTCAACTTTAATATTTTCAGCAAAAATTGAATTTTTCACTTCTTGTTGATTTTCAACTATATTTTCTGTATTTTCTATTTCGTAATTTTCTATAGTTTGCTGTCCAAATAAATTCTTAAAGAAATTTTTTATTTTAGTAAATATACTTTCATTTACTGGTATTAAACTATGGTTTGGCATTTATTTTCCTCCTAATCATCAAATTCTATTCCATTATCATCAAGTTCTTGTCGATTTGTTTTATCGTATTGTTTTAATAATTCTGTAGTTTTTCCATCTAATGCCTCGAGAATATATTTTTGCCCATCTAATTCTTCTAATGATGGTTCTATTGCTGATTTACCTTGTAATTGTCTTTGATAAGAAACAAAAGAATCTCTTTGACTCTCTAGTCTTCTTAAATTCCATGAATCTTCTCCTACATCTTGCATAAATCTAATTTCACTATTAAATTTGTCTATTTGTGCTTGTATTGCTTCAGGTGTACCATATTCTATTGTTGCTTTATCTAATATTCCATCTACAGAATATATTAAACCTTCTGATACTTTTACATGTGCAATATCAGTTGATGAATTAAATCCCCATCCTCCAAACATACTGTAATTTTTTCTAAATCCTCTTTCTTCTGCAATATCTCTCATAGGTCCATTTTCAAAATCAATCAAGAATGCTGAATTTGTTAAATTTTTATAATTAGATGCAAAATATTTTGAAAACCCATCTGCTAATATTTCTTCTCTACTATTTCTAAAGCTAGATTCATCTATATCTCCATGCTCTTTCATATATTGTGCATAGGCTCTTCCTAATGCTTTTACAAATTTTTGTTGCTCTGTTGTAGTATTCTCATTTTCTTGACTTTTTGCTTTTTCTTCTTGCTGTCTATCATATTCAGCTATTTCATCTTTTTCACTATATAATCTATCCAAATCTGTAGGTACAGCACTTGTATCTGGAAAACTAAATTCACCTGGATGTTCTTTTTCATGTTTTTCCCATATTTTATGGTATTCATCTCTACCATATTCAGCATATTTTCTCCTCATCCATGCTTCTTTGTCTAAATCTTCTTTATGCTCATCATCAAATTCTTTTAAATTTTCCCATCCATATTTTTCTTCAATTTCGCCTAGTTGTTCTCTGAATTTATCAGATTTTACGGCTTCTTGTGTTTGTTTAATTTCTTTGATTATAGCTTGCTTTCTCTGTTCTTTTTCACTTTCAGATAATCCTAAACTTTCTAATTCATCTATTCTACTTGAATAACTTGCTATTAGTTGCTCAGCTTTTAATTCAAGTGCTTTCTTTTGGTCTAATATTCTTTGTGTTTCCTCTTGTTTTTTTACTAATGGTTCTCTTTCAACATTGATAGCTTCCATTAATGTTTGATATTCTTGTTCAAAACCATCTTTTACTTCTTGTGGTATTTTTGATTCTTCTCTCATTATCCTTGTATTTACTGATGTCAATAATTCTTGTCTATATTCATCTGTCATATATAATATTCCAGACTTTCCGTATTCACTACTTACTGTTGCACATTTTCCTCTTTCCATTCTTACATGTGTTTTCATTGGAAATACATCATATATTGGTAATCCAGAATCAAAATTTCCCATATCCATACTATAAAATGCTGATACCAATTCTTGACAAGGATCATAATCAATACTAAAGCCAGATGAACCCCATCCACCATATTCTAATTGATGGTCTGCATATTTTCCAAGTTCTTCTGAAAATATTTTTTCATTTTCTGCTGTTAAATTAGGATATTTCTTTTTTACACATCCTAAGAAATAATCAACAACAGATTGTTTTATCTTTTTATTTACTTCGTTTTCTCCTCTTTTCTTTGCTACTGAAGATTGTTTTTTTCCTTTTTCATTGCTACCACTATTTAAGTCGTATCCTAATATAGTCAATAATTCTCTAGTTTTTTGTTCTCCTTCTTTTTCATATAACTTAATTACCTGTTCCACTCCACCTAATTGATTTATATCTCTTTTACTCATATTGGCAAATAAATCTGGAAGAACGGCTTTTTCTTCTTGTTCTTTTGGTGGTAATTTTGCTTTTATTTCAGAAATATATTCTTTTGTTGATTCAAGTGATTTAAACTTAGCTTTCACTTCATTAAAATAAGCAAATGCTTCATCATCTATTTTTCCGTTTTCTTCTACAACTTCATCTCTACTTATGTTCATTATTTCATTCATAAAATCTTGAATAATAGGCATCATTTCTTCACTATCGCCCATTTCCTGTGCAATCCACTCTATATATGTATCTAATGTATCAGTATATCCTCCCTCTAATGTTTCTTTTCTAGCTTGATTTGGATATGCTAATTCATATATAAATGCACCTTTCATTCCATGTCTATCACTTGTATATCTATCGCAATCCGTATATTCACATTCCATGGATACTTGACCATTTTCTTTTTTATATGTTTGTTCTTCCCATTCTAATTCTTCATCATTATCATCATAAGGGTGTGTTTCTCCATCAATTAATACATGGATTTGGTCGCCATCATCTAAATATGACAGTATTTTTTCAATATCCATATCTGCACTATACCAACTTAATCTTTTAATAGCCTCTAATTCATTTTTACCATTACTTATTTCAAATCTCTTTTTAAAATTTGCTATTACTAATTTTGCCGTATTTATAAACTTTCCGTTATTTTTTCCCGTGTACTCTAAGTTCCATGATCCATACCAACCCATTGTGAACCTCCTATGTTTTTTATTTCGACTTTATTATATATTTAATTTCTATTCGTGTCAAACATTTCTGTTAGTTATTTTTAAAAATTATAATTCATTTTTATTAATTTTGTAAAAATACTTCTATACTTTCTTTTATTTTTTCAATCTCATAACCATAAGCCTTGCAAATATTCCATCCCATATCTTGTGCTGCCTTAATATTTTCTTCTGTATCTTCTATGAATAGAATATTCTTCGGACTTATCATACATTCTTTTTCTACCATTTCATATATTTTACGATTTGGTTTTCTTTCTTCCATTTCAAAAGAAAGCCATACATAATTAAATTTGCCTAAATCTACTTGAGTATCTATTCTTTCTTTATCTAAAAGCATCAAATTAGATAAAATACCAATTTTACATTTCTCTTTAGTTTTATGTTCTAATTCAACTACATCTTTATAAAATTTGACATTAGCAAATTCTTTTTTGTAAATATCACAAAATGTACTAAAATCACAGTTCAACTCAAACTTATTTTTTATTCTTTCATACCACTTTTTTGTATGTTCTATATCTTTATAAGTACCTATATTTCTTCCATTTTCATCACAATTACATTCTCTCCATTTTTTAATTATATCATTTTCTTTTATTTTTGGATTTAATGATTTTATAATATTAATTATTACTTGGAAACAATTATATTCGCCTTCTTTATGACTCTCAACTATTCCACCCAAGTCAAAAATCACTATTTTATTTTCATGATAGCTCATATTTGTACCTCGCTTATTTCATTTAAAATTGTATTTAATATGTCTAATCTATTCTTTGAAGTATCTATATATCTTATATTATATTTTGGACATTCTTTCTTTAACATTTCATTACAATTATACCAGTCTTGTGCATGTTCTAATAAATATTCCCTAGATAGCCCATATGTCCAACTCTCTTCAGTATCATATTTAAGACATTGTTCTACCATATCTTCTGCTGTTAAATTTCCTAATCCTAAACATAATACAATTGTTTTTTCAAAATCTATCATTTCACTTACTATTTTAGGATGTAGTTGTCCGCTTTCTAAAATATATCCATATTCCTTTTTATCATTTTTTATTAACGAATTATATAATTCTAAAAGAGTTCTTTGGAAAAATTCTCCATGCTCATATTCTTTTTGAACATCTACATTTTTTCTATAATAATCTTCTTTATCTTTTGCTCTAATAATAGCCCATTTTAGAGAATCACTATGCAATAAATTATAACTATTCCATTTATCTTTTATCATATTACTCAATGTTGTTTTCCCAGCTCTACCTATTCCCATAATTAAAATATTCTTCATTTCTATTTCTCCATTTTTAATTTTTTACATGTTTCTATAAAATATTTAAAAATATTATTTATTTTATCATCCTTTTTATATAAATCTTCTGGATGAAACCTAACACCTATATAAAATTCCTTATCTTTTGACTCAATAACATCTGCATAGCCATCTTTACAAAAACCAACTTTATCTAAGTAAGGACACTTATCTATCGTATTAGTATGTAAAGAATTTACCATTATTTCTTTACTACCTATTATTGAATAAAATTTTGAATTTTCCTGAATTTTAATACTATGTACATAATCTCTTGATATATTATGCTCTTCTGGATTAGGTATTTTATAAGTAGAACCTCCCAATGCCTTTGCAATTGCATTTTGTCCTGCACATATTCCTAATATTGGTATGTTATTTTCATAACAATATTTTGCAATAATAAATTCATAATTATCCATTTCTATTCCACCCTGTAAAATAACTCCATCACATAATTTAATTTGAGAAATTAAATTTTCTTTTTCTACTTCATTCAAATTATCATTCCATTTGTTATCATTTCCCTTATAATTAACTATGTCTTCTGTTGGTAAAATCCCTATTGCTATAGCTCCATTGTCAAATATTGCTTGCTTAGTTGCATCTGTTATATAAATTTTTTCACATCCTGTATTTTTTGGATTATGTTTTGCTACAATTCCTATAATTATACTATTCATTGTTTATTTCTCCTTTAAAAATTGTTCAATTATTTCAACTGTTTCATTATCACTATCAATCTTAATATCTACTCCAATTGGTATTGTACTATTTATTATCTTATGTCCAAAATCATTACATTTAACAATAGGAAAATTATATTCTTTGGTATATTCTAATAAAATATCTTCCATTTGAGGATAAATATCTCCATTCTTCTGTAAGTCATAATTATAACCAACAATAATGCCTTTAACTTTGTTAAATAGTCCATATTAATTCATCTATAAATATTTTATTATTTTTATATTTACTATCCACTATATCCCCCTATATATCCATTGTATATAATACTACTTATCTTTCTTCCCATATTATAAACATATTCATCATTTAAATAGTTTTCATCCTTAAAGTCTTTTATCATAATTGTTAAAATATAATTTCCATATATAGTTGATACTATTCCACCATCATTTCTTACTGATTCATATTTTCCACTTTTACTTACTATATAATTAACTATTGGATTTTCTACTTCTTTATAAAGCTTATCTATTCCATCTCCAACCATTTCATGATATTTTTGATTCTTTATTATATTTATTATTTCTTGTGTCATTTCTTTATCAAATAATTCATAATTATTTAATTTTTTCCATACTAAATAATAATCATAAGCAGTAGTTTCTGAAAAAACTTCATTTTCAACTGATTTAAATTTACTATACAACTTTGTATTGTTACATCCTATATCTTTTATACTTTTATTTATATTTTCTATTCCTAAATAATCTATTAATATATTAGTAGCCACATTATCACTTATAATCATCATTAATGTTGCAATATCTAATATTGGTAGTTTTATTCCTTTACTCAAATATCTTAAAATACCACTACCATTCACATAGTCTTTTTCTTCATAAGTTAGTTCATCATTTTTATTTATTATTCCTTTATTAATTTGATTGAATAATTCAATTAAAATATATATTTTTATGCAACTAGCAGAATTATATTTCTCATATTCATTTATTTTTATTGTATTACCTTTCAAGTCATCATAATAAATTGCCACTTTTCCATCAAAATTGATTATACTATTTCTAATTATTCTTTCTATATTCATTAACTTTTCTCCTATATATTCTTAATTATTATAAAATTGCCAATCTAAAAAACTACTAATATGCCATGATTCTATTCCTTTTCTTTCTGCTTCTCTTAAATACTTTATAACATCATCTATGTATATAACATCTTTTAAATCTATATTTGCATTTTTACAATATTCGATAATACAGTTAGCTTTTGAAAAACTCTCAAAAACTAATAACCTTTCTTCAATCATTGGATAATATTTATCCAACCATATATGTTTATCATCTATTTCCTTTTGATTTTGACAATGTCCCATAATAATATTTTTCTTTGAGTTACATTCTTTTAATACTTTTTGCATAAGTAATGATGGCTTTCTTTTCAGAAATATACCTTCATCTATTTCTTTTAAAGACATTCCATTATCTGTTCCCTCTGGATCTGCAACATGTCCATTAAATCTGTATGCTGCTAAAGTTCCATCAATATCCCAAAAAATATATTTATTTTCCAAGTCCTTCTTCGTAATCATATCTTTATACATAAAACTTTCCTAATTGCCTTTCTTCTATAAATCTTTCCATAATATATCTTTGCCATTTTCTAAACATCTTGTCCACATATTCTTCTGGTTTTACCCATAATACAGTATGGTCTTTCTCAATTGGTTCTGTTACTTTTTCATCAAACTCTGCAATATATACACTTGCAATTACTTCTAAATATCCCTTATCTTCAGCAAATATATGAGATCCAATTTCTTCAAATTCTTTAATATTTTTTATTGAATATCCTGCTTCTTCAATCAATTCTCTTTTTAATGCTTCTAATTTTGTTTCTCCTTTTTCTATGCCTCCACCTAAATAGAAATAATCTGCTCCATCAGTTACAATTCCTACTTTGTCATCATTTTTGTTTATAATAATTGCATATGCTCCTGGTCTTTTTCTATATTCTATATTTTCTTCTTTATTTCCTACATATTTCATCTTTAAATTCATCTCCAAATTATATTATTCTTTATTAAAGTTAATCTTTTTAATCTTCTCTCCCTACTTATTTTCTACACTACTCTCAAATTCTAAATCTTCTTTCGTATATTCTTCTGGCTTTAATCCAAATCTTGTTCTCATATAATCTAAAACAACAACCATACTAGCTAATGCTAATAATCCAATTACTAAAAATGCGTTTTCAACATTTAATACTTTCAGCAATAATCCTCCTAGAATTGAGAAAATACTTGCTGCTATTCCTCCAATAAATTCATATGAAAAAGTTATCTTATTTCTCATTTCTTCTTTAGTAAAATTTTTCAGATATTTAGCTTCTAATATATACCATATCGAAGTATTTATTTTCTGTACTGCATACATCATTAAAACAATTGGTATAATTGCTTCACTCTTCCAGAAAGTAGAAATTGCTCCTATGATTATGCAAGCACCTATATACATTAAAGATACAAAAGATAATGTTCTGTTTTTAAATTTCTTTTCTATAGGTCTTTTTAATGAAAGGGAAATTCCACCAATCAGAGTAAGAACTGCAAATATCATTGAAAATTGCTCTTCTGGTATGCCTATATTTATAAGTAAATCACTATTATATGTATCTACAATTTCTATCACACTATAAAAAACTATTTGAAATAATATAAAAGCCTTCATTCTCTTTGATTTTAAAATAAATTTAAAAGAACTTTTTAAATCATTTCCATAATCCTTCAAAGTAACTGCTAATCCTATCTTTTCCTTTTTCTCTTTTTCAATTTTATATACATCTTTAAATCCAAATGATAAGATTGTAGAAATCACTATAAATCCTAAACATATTAACATAGGTATATAATTGTTAATCACAAATAAATATCCTGCTACTAATGAGGCTATTCCATCTAATATATAATACCAACTTCCACCTTTTGCATCTAATTTCGAATATAGACATTCTCCCCCTCTTGTTGAAACAGAGTCATATAATAAATTGGATTCTGCAATTGTTTTCATATCATATCCTAAAGCAAATATTAAATCAGCTATTATAATGCTAATTGCTCCTGGAAAACATAATAGTATTAGCATATATACAATAAGTAGAATATTGCCTAATATTATACTTTTTCTTTTTCCTAAAAAGTCTGTAATTGCAACTGCTGGAATTTGCATTACAATTCTAAATAATAAATAGAATCCATTTATTATTAATATTTCTGAAGCTGTTACCCTTTTAGTAATCGTATAAAATAAAAATTCTATTGAATAGAAGAATAGCAAGTCCCATGAAAACATTTTATATACTGGATAAAGTTTTGCATTATTTCTTCTTATTTTACTTAATTTCAATCTATCTTGCATATTTAAGTTTCTTCCTTTTATCTTTATATATATTCGATGTAATTTTATCATATAGTCCTTTTTTTGACAACGAATTTACAGATTTTTTGTTTCTATTTGTTTTATTTTTTCTAATTGTAAATATTATGTGTAACGACAACAAAAAAAATGATAATTATTTTTTTAATAACTATCATTTTTTATCTATTTATTTTTTATTTCTAGCATTGAATCTGCTATTCCTCTACAATATGTAATGTATTCTTGTATCAAATCTTTATCTTGTATTCTTTCTAAAATGTTTCTTAATTCTTGTAAATTTTTATCTATTTCAAACTCCTTATCATTATATGTCATACTTTCAAACATCAAATAATCAAAGGACATATTTAATATATTAACTATATCTAATGTAGTTTTTAAACTTGCTGATCTATTTCCACTTTCCAAGTTGCTTATATATGATGGTGTTACATCTACTAATTCAGCTAATCTTTCTTGCGACATATTATTTTTTATTCTTTGCTCTTTTATTTTTCTTCCCATAGATTTCAAGTCCATCTTAAACAACCTCTTTTCTTGCAATTTAGTTTTAATATATATTTTTTAGTTGTTTTTTTGAATAGACTATTTGTTTTTACATTTCTATTAGAAATAATTGGTACAAAAAGAAAACAACCGAATTCACTTCAATTGTTATCTTTTTTATAATACAGTTTGTATCACTTTTATTATGATATGTTTGCATAAAATTCAAACTTCATTATTCCTTATTCTGCATTCATAGTTCTAAAACGCAAAAAAAGCCAAAACAATCTACAATTTTTTGTTGTAAATTATTTTGGCTTTAAAATTTTAATATATTTAATTTTTTTACTGATACATTGGAGTTCCATACCCTAAAATATCTAAACTATTTATGTCATAATCTCTTCTACAACAACTATCGCTTGAATTTCCCTCTATTGTGTAAACTCTTCCATTTTCTGTTTTTTCTACTATGCCTACATGATCTGCTTGTCCATTTCTTACTCCTGTTTCCTTATCTGCCCAGTCAAAGAAAATTATATCTCCTGGTTTTGGAGTGAATCCTTTTTCTTTCCAAAGTCCACAAGTCCTAAACCATTCTACACCTTCACTTTGGCATCCTGCAAATTTGGGTATAATCCCTGCTTCAATGTAGCCACATTCATTAGCACACCACGAAACAAAGCAAGCACACCATTCTACACGAGAATCAAAGCCATACCAACTCCAGAAAGGTTGTCCTCCAACATTTCCTATTTGTGAAGCTGCTACTGCGACAATGTCGTTACTTCCAACAGATGAGCCATATATTACTGATGACCACATATTAGCATATTTATTATCTGTTAGCTCTAGCAACTGTTCTCTTTGTGCTTGAGTAAAGTTGTATTTATCTGCCATTTCATTTGCTGTTTTTCCTGTTATCGTAATATGCAACTTAACTTTTGTTACTGTTACTCTATCAGTAGATGTTAAACCTATTCTTATTTCTTCATGACTTTCCTCATCTTTTGTAAATGATATTTCATTCATTTCCCAAAAAATCTCTTTTAGAAGATTAACTTTTTCGTCATTTAAAGTTATAACATCTGCTTCATTATTGCCATTGCTTAACTTGACTGTATATATTGCTAAAACATCTTTCCATTCAGCTCTATGAGAATTTATATCGTACTCATCATAAGGATTATCTTTCTGTATTTGTGTTATTTTATTCATAAATTCTGTATTCAAATCTGCTATTACTTGATTCATTGTTACTACTTGTTGTTGTCCATTTATAGTTATTGTACTGCCAGTATCTTCACTTGAAAAAAAGATGCCAAAAATTGAGCTAACTAACATTGCTATTAAACAAACTACAATTATAATTAAAACAACTACCCATCCACCTGCTACTAAAAATGCAATTAGTGCTTTTGTTGCAACTATGATAGCCTTTATTGCTGCTATCGTTGCTTTTATTCCTACTTTTATTGCCTTTACTGTTGCTTTAGCTGTTGCCTTTGCCATTTGTATTGCTCTTTTAGTGGCTTTGGCTGTTGTTTTTGCTACCTGTTTTGTTGTTTTAACTGTCCTTTCTGCTGTTTTTATTCCTTTTTTTGTAGTCTTTGTTGCATTTTTCATTTGTTTTACTACTTTTTTGGCATGATTTTTCTTTTTTATCGTTTTCATTTTTTGATTTACATTTTGAATATTTTGTACTGTCTTGTCAAAATTCCTTTTTCCATATTTGTTAATTCTATAAATATTATTAGGAAGATTACTTGCTGTTTTTGATATTTTATTTATTGCATATTCTGTTCCACTATCACTTGTTTCTTCTTGGTATGTTTCTTTTGTTTTGTCCTTTGCTTGTACTAATCTGTCTTTCATTTTCTCTGTGCCAACTACTGCTTTGTTAATTGTTTTTACTGTTCCTTTTTTACTTTCTTTAACTTTAATATCTGCCAAACAAACACCTCCTAATTGTTTATTTTTCTTGCAATAATTACTAATCTTCCGTTCTTATTGCTATATTCACAAGTAGAAAGTGTAATAAATTTATCTTCATATTTAGGTTTTATATTTGTTTCATAAAATGATAATTCTTTACACTTATTTATAAATATATTGAACTCATCTCTGCTACTAAAATTTACGAAATTGTAGTATTTAAAAGTATTTTTGTTATATACTACTGTTTTAAATACTGCAAAAATTTCATATTTTTGTTTTTCTTCTAATGTTGTAAACTCTATAACTTTATGATTTTCGTAAAATTCTTTTGATTTATAATCTTCTAATGCTCCAAATACTTTTTTATGATTCATGTGATGCCCATAAATTACAAGATTATCGCTTGTATTTATACTGCATTCTTCTGACATATAAGGTGTTCCGTAAGATGAATACTTTTTATAAAAATCCCTATGCAAATAATAGTTAGGATTATTTTTTGTTTGCATTATTGGGTAATTTATTGTTGTATCGTTTATTCTTAACCAACCTACAATATCACTATTGATAGCATATAAGTTATCTATATTTATTACTGTTTCTTCTTGTTCTTTTTCTTCTGGATTTGTTTGTTCTACTATTTCGATTAGTTCTTCAAAATTGTTTTCTTGTTCTTTATTTTGTTTCAATTCTTTATAAATACAATAACTGCTAATAAGAATTACACTTATTAGCAGCATAATACAAAATACATACAATATTTTTTTCACTATGCAACACCTTCTCCGAGGTTTTGTTGTCATTAGTTTGTATAACTCTGTATTTCGTGGGAATCTGTTTACAAATGGTATTAGTGAACTTCCTATTTTTATTAGCCCTTCTCCTGCATTTACATTTGTAATATAGCTCATTTGTAAGTCTGATATATTTAATAATTTTGCAAGCTCTACTCTATCTGTACTAGCTTGATTTAACATGATAATAAGCTCACTATTTGCTAGCATTGTTCTTGCTGTATGGCTTTGCAACATATCTTCCACATTTTGCGTTATACCAGTACAATATGCTCCGATATTTTCTCACTCTCTTCCATAGTGTGAATAAAAAGTTTGCTGAATATTCATATTGGAATAACAAGTAAATTTCATCAATAAAAATAAAGGTATTTCTACCTTTTGACCTATTCATTGTTATTCTGTTCAAAATCGAATCTAGCACTACTAACATTCCAATAGGTAGTAGTTGCTTTCCTAAATCTAAAATGTCATAACACACTAAACGATTATGAGTATCAACATTTGTAGATTTTGCAAAAGTGTTCAAACTACCATTTACAAATAGTTCAATAGCAAGTGCTATTTCTTTTGCTTCTGGCTCTTGTTGTTTTAATAGTTCTTCATAGAAGTCTTGTAGTGTAGGTGGTGTTCCTTGATAATTTCCTTGCTGATAGTATCTATACACACTTGCTGTGCATCTATCTATAATAGATTTTTGTTTTGCACCTAAATTATTACTTCCTACTAGCTGTTCGCATAGTGAAAGTATGAACTCTGATTTTAATATAATAGGATTTGCTCCATCTCCATAGTCTTTATTCATATCCATAGCATTGATATGGTTTCCACTTGTTGCTGATATTTTTATTACTTCTCCACCTAGCGATTTTACAAGTGAACTTGCTTCCCTTTCTGGATCTACAATTATCACATCTGCATTAGGATCTTTTAACATTATAGAAACAATTTCTTCTTTTGCTATGAAACTCTTTCCACTACCACTAACACCTAGAATAAAGCTATTTCCGTTCAATAATTGCTTTCTATCTGCAATAATCATATTTTTGCTAATGACATTTTGCCCATAGTATATTCCGTTTTCGTGTCTTATTTCTTGTACTCTAAATGGCATAAATACTGCAAGCGATTCTGTTGTAAGTGTTCTTAATGTGTCAATTTTTCTTACACCAAATGGCATAGCTGTATTTAGACCATCAAGTTGCTGAAATTTTAGCACACCAAACTGACATAAATGTTTTCTTGCTATTGTTAGTAATGCCTCTGTGTCATTGTCTAGTTCTTCTTTGCTTTCTGCTGTATGCACCATTGTAAGAACTGATATAAACATTCTTTGATCACGAGTTATTAAGTCATCTAAAAATTCTTTGCTTTGTTCTCTTTGTTGCTCCATGTCATAAGGAATAATTGCTGAAAAATTGTTATTTGCATTTTGTCGTCTTTGCCAATTCGTGATATTGGTTTCTATTCCAAGCCTCCTATTCTCTGCTTCTCTTACAGCCTCATCCATAGGTATTGGTATAACATCTATACTCATCATCATATTTTTATTTATATCTGTTAATTCTGCTACCATGCTGTCCTTAATATAGCTTGCATACTCTTTCAAGAATATAACTCTGCCATATCTGTTTCCAATTTTGAAATAATCACTTTCAAATTCCATAGAATCTGGACAAATAAAATCCTTAAAGCTATGTCCTTTTCTCATATTAGTTATCATATCAAAATTAAATGAAGTTTCTTCTCCTACCCTATAAAAGTCATGGAATATTCTTAATCTTTCTACTGCATCTAATTCAATACATATAGAGCCTAATTCTTTAAAGTGGTTTATTAAGTCCGTTCCTACTCTTGCAAAATAATTCTTTGCTTCTTCTATACTTTTTTTATCAACTGATATTGTTATAAACTTCTCTTGTATTATACCATTTGAGGCTGTTGCCTTATCTAACAACATTTTATTATATTCTTTTCTAAATTTATCTAACTCATCATTTTCCATAGGTAATAGCATAGTTTCTTCAAAGTCAATTTTATTTAATCTTCTATTGATTATAGTTATTTTAGTAGTAGCACCTGTATCAAATGAATTTAATAACTCTGAATATTCTAAAAACATTGCTTCTTTATCATCTCTACTTGCTACTGCATAATTTATATCACTAAATTTATAACATTTTGAATACTTATTTTTCCCAATAAAAAAGATGCCATCTTCCCATATTGCCTTAATGGGAATGGCATCTTGTACACTTCGTGGTATGACAAACTTTTCCTTGTCTTGTTTGAATAATTTATTTAATGTTTTCAATACTTTGCGAATCCTCCTTTTTTCTATTTTTTCTCTCTTTTTTTACTTTTCTATTTTCTATATTTTTCAAATCTTCGTAGTATAAGTTTATTGGCTTGAAAGTTAATCTTTTAGGTGTAAGTATCATTGATTTAATCCAAGCTGCAACAAACTTTTCTGCTGTCATTCCGTTATATTTTATAAAACCTAATGCTGCAAATGGTGCTGCACCTAATATACAAACCCATGATAAAGTTTCAATTCCACAATAAGGTTTTAATATAAAGTATAGAATAACAGCTACTACACAAGCACATATAGAAAAAATGAACTGCCTTAATGACAGTCCAAAAAATATGCTTTCCGTATATTCTCTTATTTCTCTATTGATTTTTACTTCCAATTATCGTGCCTCTCTTCCTTTTTTATTTCTGTTAAAGTTTTTTACTATTTCAATTTTCACATCTTCTCTTACTGGTATCAAAGGCTCTCCATAGAAATCATTATTAACTGAAGTACATAATTTAATTTTTCCTTTGCCTAAATTGGTATCTTTATATATTGTTCCTTTTTCATCTTTATAAACAGGTCTATCCCAGTTATCGATTCCAACAAGTTTTATCTTTAATATTTTTTCATCTAAATTAGGTTTTCTTATTCTTACTTTTATATCTTTTTCATTGCATTTGTTTTCTTCTGCTAATTGCTTAATAGTTGCTTCTCGTTCTCCTGTAAACTCATTAAGGAAATCATAAGATAAAACTTCTTTTCCATTTATAGAAAAAACTACTTCTTTCATTACTTCTTGATAAATTTGTTCTGGAGTCATATTTACATCTACAACTCCATCAAAAATATGCTTCCCATTTTTCGTTATTTCACACCAAGTTCCCTCTTTATGAATTGAATAGTCATTTATTACTTTATGGCTATTTTCATTTACTTGTTCTTTTGGTTTATCTTGTAATTGCTCTATCGTATATACTTCTGTATTTCTAGCTGAAAATTCCTCAAAATCTATAAAATTATTGTAGTATTTATTGCCAAATTTTAATTTCTTGTCTGTAATAATAGAGCCTACTCTATTTACTAAAACACTTTTCTCAATAGTTGCAATTTCTCCACCCTCATCACTATGTCTTAAATCATAACAATATAAGCCTTTGTTTTCTATTTCCTGCTTTTCTGCATTATCTTTGTAACTTGTAACTAAATATTTCATTTTCCTACCTTTCTATACTCTTCTCTGGTACAAGTTTCATTTTTCTTTTAAAACTCTCTTTATATTCTTCTTGTACCTTTTGTGAAATCTGTTCTAAATAGATGCCCATTTTTGTACTGCATTTCTTATTTCCATCTATTATTTTATAAAAGCAATCCCCTGTTTTGAAGTTGTAACTTTTTAATCTATTGTTTATAAATCCTTGTGTTGCTAGTGGTATTTTTATTCCATATAGTTTTGCTAAATATAGAATATTATTTTGTATTGTTCTACCACTGTATTTATCATCTTTATAAAACTCAAAGTCCTCAACTGAAATCATTTCTCCAATAAAGATTTTATATTTCATTTCTTTTAATGTTTTTTTGAATCTGTCATTTACAGCTTTTATTTTCTCTTGTTCTTTCTGTTCCTGTTCTTGCCTTTTTTGTTCTTGTTCCCTATCTCTATTTTCTTCAAATGTTCTTCTACTTTCTCTTGCTTGTTCATAAATCTCTGGAAAGTACCTATTGATATATTCTAATTCACATTTATTGAAATACCTATTTTCATTTATTTTCTTTTTCCAGAATGCTTTTAAATCTAATTTCTTATATGCTTCTGTTATATCTTCTCTATATTTTTCTACTACTGATGGCTCTGATAAATATGAATCTATACTTCCTATAAACATATTTAATCTTATTGGAGCAATTCCTAATTTCCAATATTCATTATTTTTGTCTTTAATTAAAAACTCTTGCACATCATAACCTCTTTCTTCTTTTAAAGTAGCTATCTCAACATCATTATATGTTGACAATACTACTTTCTTATTTTTGCAAGTTAATTCATTGTTCTCAATATGCCATACTTTTGCAATTTTTATCTGTTCTTGCATTCTATTGTTCCTCCTATAAACCTAACATTTCTCTTACTAATCTATCTGATATTTTAACTGTACCTACTAACACCAACATATTGAATATCAATTCTCCGTATATATTTCCATACCATTGTTACTGCTGCTGCATTTGCATCTACTACTGGTGGGCTTGCTGCAAACAATGAAAAGATTATACATGATAGCATTATAATTACACCCTCTAGGCATACTGCACTATAACCTTTTATAAAGCTCTTTCCTATATTTTGTGTTGGCTCTCCACCAAAACTTGCAAATGCTATTGGAGATATTGCTGTATATAGATATATTTTGAAAAATCTTCCGATATACTGTAAGAATCATTACAAATGACAATACTGTTATGAATAAGCCTCCGTATAAGGGTTACTGCCCATAATGGTATGCTTTCAAAGAAATTACAGGCTTCTACTGCTGATATAATTTCATTTGGCAGAACTGTATTTGTTGCTCCACCTAGTCCTGCTGCACTCATTACTGTGCTTGCTAATCCTTGCACAATCTTAAAAATTGCCATCATAAGTTCCAAACCATAGGTTACTAATACTTTTGCTACTGCAAATCGTATGAATAGTTTTAATGCGTGTTCTGGCTTTTTTACTTCTGCAAAACTTCCGACAAGTTTTCATTACTCCTACAACAAAAAACAGTACAAGTAATGCCAATGCAATGGCTTGTACTGCTCCATGAATATTAGTTATTACATTCCAGATAGTTCCACCTTTAAAGTCCACTGGCGATTGTGATACAAGTGTCCATATTTCACTTAATTTTGAGTTCCATGTTTCTATTGAATTTTGCAAGTTTCCTACTACCCAATTCAATATCTACCACCTCCTAACTTTGTTTTGAATACTTGATATACTCTTTTTGTTTTTTATTTCTCATTTTTGCTGTTTCTTCATCTCTTAACTCTGGATTTCTCTCTTGTAGTTTTCTTCGACATCTCGTAATGCTTTCAAAACTTATTCCTTTATTCTTTGCATTAAACATTACTGTTGCAAACTGCTTTCCTACTTCATAAGGATATAATTTGCTTATCACTTGTAATATTAAGTAACAGTCATCTTCTCTTGCAAGTTTATCTTTTCGTAGTATTTCTTCTACTACTGTTTCTAATTTTTTTAGTTCTGCTATTTCTCATCATCTCCATATTCCATTAAATCAATATCGCATTTCACTTCATTTCCCCACGAATCCCAACCATTTACTTTTTGTCTTGCAAATAGTTCTACTCTTGGTATATCTCCTAACAATTCCACTATTCTTTTTCTTGTTTCATCTGGCTTTTTGCTATGTTCTTCAACTGGAGATATAATTACTTGATGCACTTTTGCTGATATTCTTTTAGGCTTGCCTTTTGTTGCTAATATACATATCTCTGCATTAGCTCTAGTCCAAAAACCTAATCCCCAAAATAGTGATGGTGTTTTCTTATTTTGCTTAATCCATACAAAAGCAACTGTTTTATATTTAAAGCCCCAATTTTCCAAAACTTTTAGTCCTTCTACTAATGTTGGAAAAGTCATCCACATAAAAAGGACACAGTCTTTGTCAGCTATTTTCTCTACTGGCAATTTGCATATATCTTCTATACTCATTGTAGAATAATGATTTTCTGCCGAACGACCTTTGCCTTTGTCTGAATATACTTTATATTGCCATGGTGGATCTGCATATATTATTTTGTATTTTTTATTTTCTTCTATAAAATTACCTCCTTAAAGCTGTTTAGGAGTAGATTATTCTATTTAATAACCTACTCCTTTTACTTTTTAACCACCTGTTATAATATTTAGAATTTCCTTTGCGAAGGTAATGACAACTCCTCCTGCTAAAGTCATAAATCCATTTGCTCTCTGGCTAGGATCGTGTGATTTTAATGACATACCAACTTGTACTACTCCGAATCCTAAAATAATCATTCCAACTGCTCTTATAAGTCCAAAAATAAAGTCTGACAAATTATTTATTACTGTTAATGGCTCATCAGCTGCAAACACATGAGATGCTTGTGCTACAAATAATGCGACAATATATAAAACAATTATGCAAGACCTTTTTAATATTTTTAATAAAGTTTTTTTCTTTTTCAATTTATGATACCTCCCTAATAAATTCTTCTAATTCTTCTTCTGATAGGAGTTCATAATTTTCTAGTAATTGTTCTTTTTCAAATGTATCTATTTCATTTTCTTCAATATCTTCATCTAGCACAATAATAGAAGCTGTTGCTTTATCTGTTTTTCCATGAATATAAGTCTCTCCTTTGCCATCAGTAGTCAATGCTACATTAGGGTGTTTTAATATATCATATTTTAGATCTTTAACTGGTCTTTCCCCACGAATAAAAAGAAGTGCATACTTATTGTCAAGTAAACGCACTTCGTCTGGAGTCATAAGTTCTCTTCCTGCAAGTTGGTAATTTGTTGAATAATTGCCGCTTCTACCAGAGCTTTTTCCATGTGTATCTAAATCTATGGTTTCTTTTCCGTAGAAGTTCTGAAACATACTTATGGGTACTTTGTTCGTTTCCACCTAAATATAAAAATGTATCACAGTTTCCGTACAATAGATTCCCATTGTTTCTCAAACAATGCTTTTAATTGTGCTAAATTTTGGAGAATGATAGATACTGATACTGACCTCGACCTCATGACACTTAAAATTTTGTCAAAATCGTCTGGCAGACTTACATTTGCAAACTCATCCATTACAAAGTGGACATGGGTTGGCAAACTTCCACCATATTTATGGTCAGCAATATAGAATAATTGTTGAAATAATTGTGTATATAATATACTTACTAGAAAATTAAAACTCGTGTCATTGTCTGGAATTAGAGCAAACAATGCCACCTTTTTTTCGCCTAAACTAGGCAAATCTAATTCATCAACTTTCACTATGTTTGCAAGACTCTCTAAATTAAATTTTTCTAATCTTGCAGCAAGTGTAATTTGAATTGATTTTAATGTTTTTGCAGAGCCTGACCTATAATTTCTGTAATACTTTAAAGCAATATGCTCTGGATTATTGTATTCTAATTTATCAAATAGAATATCTAACGCACTTATAGGATTTTCTTGTTCCTCATTTACATCTCCTGCTCTTAACATTTCCATTACCATAGGAAAGTTTTGCTCATCTTCTGGAGCTTCATATTTGAGATAAAATATAAGTGCTAATAATAGCATACTAGCTGCTGTGTCCCAAAACGGATCTTGGCTCTGGCTTCCGCTTCGGTGTTGTACTTTTGAAAAGGTTTGTTACTAACCTTTGGACATCATTATCTGTCTTTAAATATTTAAAAGGGTTATAGCAATGACTTTTTTCCATATTGATTAAGTCAAGCACTCTTACCTCATACCCTTTTTTCTCTAATAAATTCCCCGTATCTCGCAGAATTTCGCCTTTAGGATCTAGGATTACATACGAACTTGAGCCACATTGCATTACATTTGGCTTTCCGATAGAATCTTGTTTTACCTGCTCCGACTACCGACCACAAATTAAAACATTAAGATTTCTTCTATGTTGTTTTCCATTTAGTCCTATTGCTACATTTTGCGTTAATATTTTGTTATCAGCAAATGGCTTTTGTCTATATTTCTTATTTACTACACTTGCTATGCCCCATTTAGCAGAGCCATGTTCTTCTCTCCTGCGATAATTCTTTTTTGTAGATTCATATATACTTATTCCTAATATATAAAAACATATAAAAATAAGAATAGTTTTTATGCTATTCTCACACCATATCAAATTAAATGGATTTTCCATTATTTTTGAAAAATTATTTATTATTCCTACTATTCCATTATTTATATATGGTGCAATTAGAATAGCTACCCATACTACTGGAATTATACCTAATATATACAAAAGCTCATTTGTTTTTTCATTATCTCTCGTTACTTACTCTTTCTCTTTGAAATATTGTTCTTTTTCTAATGGGGATATTTAATAGTCTTAATAATAATTCATTTACAAATTCTGTTGATTTGTTTTCTCTTATTAACTTTGTACGAAGTTCGTTAAGCGAATTTATTATAAGTCCATATTCGTACTTATTTAACATTACTACTCTTTGTTCTTCCAATATATTTTTCTCCTATCTTGCTTGTTCTTTTTCTCTACTTTGTTTTGCAAGTAGTTCTATACAATGACTTGTTCTTCCACTTATATTTTCCATTGCATCATGAATTGGCTCTAGTTCTTCTCTTATTTCTTTTGCTGATAATTCCTTTAGTTCATAAGGAATATCAGTTACATTATAATTTGAAACATCTATGCCATACTTTTTGCAAACCATATAAGATACACAATTAGCTTTGAATGTGTCTAATTCTGTATTTTCTCCTATTTCTTGCTTTGCTAATTCTTGTGTTACTTCATGGAAAATTTGTGGTGCTTCTGCACCTCTTGCAATATATAACACATCTTTTTCTACATCATATAAGGCACTTCTATCTGTATTTGGTATTTCATTAACTACTTCTACCTTTGCTTGGCTACTATTTAAAAATACTCTTAATAATAGTTTGTTATCATACCTCATCATAGGATTTGGATTCTTTCTTATACTAACTTGTGATATATCAGTTAAGTATTTTACATTATAATTTGTTGCTACTTTTCCATCTTCTCTCATATAAGAATCGGCTGGCTCTAATATTTTTACATCATTTTTACGATTTTTCTTTGGAAAGCCACCCACATTTGTCCAACTATCATAATCTCTTAAAACTGTTGCTTCTGGCATTTGTGCTGTTATTAGTAAACTATTTCCTACTGAATATTGTTCAAACTTACTTTGAGTATCTAAATATTTCTTAAATTCTTGCCCATTTTGTACGATTTTTTCTGCTGTTGTATCAATTAGTGCATATACTTCTTGTTTTTCTTGTTTTTTATATTCAATCCATTCTTCTTTATTATATTGTCTATTTTTTCTGCTATAATTATCAAATACTTGGTCTAATTCTCCCATGTTCATTTACCTCTTTCCTTATTTGCTATTTCTAATTTTGGTGCTTGTACTTGTGGCATTTCTGCCATAATACTTTCTTTAGATTTTTGAGCTTTCTTCAATTCCGTTTCAACCTTTAACTCTGCTTCTGCTTCTTTTAATTTCTTCTTAACAGATTCTTTTTGTGCAGGTTTAGTAACCCCCTCGGAATTGTTTTTGCTCTTCAAGGAAGGCTCTGACGGAGGGTTTTTTTCCGTTTTTGCTACTTCGGGGTTTTGGTTTTCATTTTCCTTTGGTTTAGAAAAAATATCATCTACCATAGCTTCATTTACTTCTGTTCTTTCCTCTCCTATATCTGGTGCATTATCTGACAAGTCTTTTTCATTTTTATTAGTAACTTTCTCATTTTCAATTTCTGTTTGAATTGATGCCTTATCATAAGTGCATAAATTATATCTTTCTACAATTCTATTTACTTGTGGTGCATCTTTTGCTCTTACCATTATATCTACCATACCATCAATATTTTTGTTTTTTCTATTTACCAAAGCACAATATAATATTCCATAGCTTCTAGCTTCATGGCAAAAAGTTTTCATATCTTCTTTTTTAATAGAAAAAATTTTTAATTCGTTATCACTTTTTATCATATTATTTAATCTAGTCTTGCCTTTTGTCTGCTTTTGGTCTTGTGATATAGTATATAATGCTACAGCAATATTTTTTACAGCTAGTCCACTTATTTTTGCTACTACTACTGTTCCATCTAATAGCAATTTAACAGTTTGTTCTGCTGAATCACTTGATATACTCACTATTTTCTTTCTCCTTTTCTTTTTCTTGATTTCTATTTTCTACTTCATCAATAATCTCTTTTATCTTTGGTGTTCTTGTTTCAATATCTTCTATTAACTCAATTTCTTGGTTTAGTTTTTTTATTTCGCTCTGAAGCATTTTTATTTCTTCATAATTTTTCTGTTTATCACTTTCATTAGCTGCTTTCCTATTTTTCTTCCATAAGCTCTCTACTTTTGCCTTATTTTCTTTTCTATCAAGTATAAGTGATTTTTTATATGCTGAAAGCTCTTGAGCAGATTGAATATTTTTTCTGCACAAGAGCTTTGCTTCATTTGAAATTTTATCCATCTTTTTTATTTCTTCTCTCATTTCTTTTGAATATTGTTTTTTCATCTTCTTATTTTTAGGATACACTTTTAATAAAAAGCAATAATGCAAATATAATGCTTTTATTCCTTTAGCCTTTTTTCTATTTTTTAGGTTTTGCTTTTTTACCATTCTATATCTTTTAGGTTTTGCTCTTGCTTCTGGAAATGGCTCTCTTATTGCTTGTGTTTCATAAATTCTTTTTTCAATATTTTCAATTTTGTAATCATCTCCAAAGGCTCTCTCTATTCTTATGTTCTTTTTGTAAGGCTCTTTTCTCACACTTAATTTTCCATAACGATTTTCTACTGTATAACCCATTTTATTTAATATAGATAAAAAGTCTTTGTATGAATATGCTTGTCCTATTGCATAGTCAATATCTTCTTTTGCAATAGTATGATGATTAGATTTTTTCACTTCTGATTTATAAAAATTTCTGTAATCTATTTTACTTTTTGGACACTGTTTTTCTTTTATCACACTCAACTTATATTCTTCGCAAAGTCTATCTGATGTTTCTCTCATTAGAGCATAAGTTTCATGACAGTCATGATATTTTTTTCCATCTTTAAATGAAACAGAATTTAAACAGAAGTGATTGTGTATATGTTCTGTATTCAAATGTGTTGTTACAATAACTTCAAATCTATCTCCCCATAATTCATTGGCTAATTTTACACCAATTTCGTGTGCAATTTCTGGGGTTACCTCTCCTTTTGCAAAAGACTGAAAAGCATGATAACCTAAAACACCATTTGTTTTACTATATCTTCTTTTTGTTCTCATCATATCTTCATGTATAGAATCTTTATCACAATTTATTGCTGTAACATATAATTGCTCTTCTGTTTTATATGATGCCTTTGCATATTCAATAACATTATGAAGTTCACTATATGCTTCCTTACTTGTTTTGCTTGGATTAGTTGTATAATCAATTACATGGTCAAGTCTTTTCTTTATTGCTTTTATTTTTGTTGTAGCCATTTTACTTTTCCATATCTAAAAATTCTTTCTTTATATTTTCTGCTAATTCATTCCACTTTGTATAAACCTTTTTATAAAATGGTGCATCAATTATATCTAAAGCATTTGCTTTTCTTGCAATTTGATTTAAGTTTATTCCAACAAGTTGTAATTGTTTTATTATCTCATACATATTTTCTGTTGGCTGCTCTTTTGGTTTGTATCCCATAATAAGATTTCTTATATAAGCACTTTCGTTTAGTCCTACTTTCTTTGCATTTTGTTTTAATCTTTTGTTTTCTTCATCATCTACATAAAAAGTTTTTAGAATATCTCTTTTTCTCAAATAAAAATTTTACACCTCTTTCTACAATTATTTTTTATGGGGTTTGGGGTGTCCCCATAATTTGCATTTGCGTATAGACAAATGCAGTGCTTGCTAGGACATCATTTTTACATTTCTAAAATAGACTAAAATAAAACTACATATTTTTGTTATATTTTTTAGGCAAAATTTATAAATTTTCTTCCTTAATTTCTACTATAACTTCTCTAATTTCGTCTAATTTTTCTTCCATTTCATCTTCTAATTCTTCAAGATTTTCAAGGTCATCTACATCTAAATTATCTTCATTTTCAAATAAAATATCTTTTATTTCGTTTAAATCCCCCTCTACTTCATCTGCTAATCTATCAATATATTCGAGATCTTCTTTGTCTAAAGTTATCTGGTTTTCTTCTAAATTTGTAAAATTATTTTCAACTTTTTCATTATTCTTTTCAATAATTTTTGTTTCAATTTTTTCTAAATCTCTTGTAGAATCATCAAGCAAATCCGTTTTCAAAAAGGTTTGTTCTACGATATTCATTGCTGCATTTTCATCATCTGCATATACTGTTACTTCTTTCTTAAATGTTTGTTTAAATTCAATTTTATATTTATTCATGTTTGTTTTTTCCTCCATTTTTTTGCTTTATCTTGCTACTTCGCATACCTTTTCTTTTGTATTTTTATTCAACTTTTTTATACCTAACATATATCGTAAATAATCATTGCAGTCCTTTCCTAATGGTGCAGGTCTATCTAAAACTTTATAGTTTTTTGATAGTGTTTCTTGCAAAGCTATGCTTGCATTTCTTCCAACTTCATCATTATCTAAATGCAAATGTATTTCATTTATGTTAGGATTCTTCTCTAAAAATTCTTTTATTGCTATTGGTATTTTATTATTCTCACTTGTCTTTGATGGGTTATTTACACCTGCAAGTGAAATCATATTTTCTCTATGCCAGTCTATATTTTTCATTTTTAATAATGTTGCATAAGATAATAAATCAATAGCACTTTCAAATAAATGCACTCTATTGCTTTCTGTTTTTGCCTTTAATCTAAAGGTATATGCTTTATCACTTCCTTTCGATTCTCCCATAAATCTTGTATCGTTTGTACTTCTATAAAAAGCATACTTTGGACATTTCTCATCATCAATACCTATAAAAACAACATTATGATTAGGCTCACTTTCATAAATCAAATTGTTTTCTATGCACTCTTTTATTATCTCTGTGTCAATTCCTCTACTCATTAAATAGCTTTTTGCACGATCACAATTATTTGATTTTGTCGGTAAAACTAACGCAATGTTTTCTTGTTTTTCTTCTTTATAAATTACAGGTTGCTTAACATTTATATTGCCTATAATTGTTTGTATAGCTTCTAAAAAAGAATATTTTTTTACTTTCATTAGATAAGAAACAGCATTTTTTCCACCTATACCCTCTGAAAACCAATTCCATAACCCATTACTTATTCTCATACTATCGTGTGTTTTTGTGGTATATGTTCCATTTCCTATCTTTACTAATTCATCTGGCTCATAGTTTTGCAAGTAAGTTAATAAGTCCATCTCTTCTGCTTTTTTTACTATTTCTGGTGGTATATAAGGCATATATAGCACCTCCTAAAACTAAAAATACAGACCTTTATAGTCTGTCTATCTTATATTTTCTAAATTATTATTCTTTTTCATTATATTGTATTGTTTTTTTAATTCTGTTGAAGATGCAGAAATTAGTTTAACTACATCATCAATAGACCAACAATCTTTAGGAAGATATTTTCTTTCATAAAAATAATTTTTACATATTTTAGATATATTACATACAATATGATATAGTTTTATTTCATCTTCGTTTGATAACATTTTCAACCTCTTTTCTATCTAAAAATATATGATTTTCTAATATTTTCTTTGCATTTAGATTATCTTTCATGGTCTTTGTTTTTATCTTTTTCATTCTCTTCTATTTCATCATTTGATGTATCTAATACTTGTTTTTCTTTCTCATCTAGTTTCAATAATATATTTAGTTCTTCAAGTTTTTTCATTTTTTCTTTTAGTTCTTCTTCTTTTGGAAATGGCTTTTGAACTTCTATTTTTGCTGTTTCAAGTTGCTTTTCAATATCTTCTATTCTCAACTTTGCATCTGGAATCTTATCTTTTATTGCTTCTAGTGCATTATTTATTCTTGTAATATTTCCAAAAGTATCATTACCTAAAAAAATACTATAACTATATTTATTTTTCATAGTCATAGTAAATTTCTTTTCTACTGAATTAAAACCAAGTTCTAATCTAAATCCCCTATATTCTCCTATATCTTCAATATCTGGATTTGATTTTGATTTGCAAACTTCTAGTATTGCTTTTCCTGCTTGCTCTTTATCAGTATATTCAATTCCTTTAAGTATCATTTTAGAGAATCCATCTTCATTTGGTATTGTATTATCTTCTAGCTGCTTAACATCTGCTTCTAATGCGTCTACCTTTTCTTGTATTTCTTTTATTTGATTTGGATAAGATCTTGCAATTTTATCTTCTAAATCATAAATTTGACTTTGATAACTTTGTCTTACAATTTTTAATTTTGCAACTTCTGAATCTAATTGTGTTTTTTCTAGTATATATTTATTTCCAGTTGCCAGAGCCTTAATTTCTCCATAACTCAATGCTGTTTCATCTATATCGTCTGCTGTTCTATCTGGAGTCTTTGAAGTCATTATTTGTGATATAAAGCCTTGCTTTCTCTCTAACATTTGAAATAAGTAAGCATCAAATGTTTTCTCTGTTACATAGGTATATATATGAACTTGTTTATTTTGATTTCCTTGTCTTACTCCTCTACCATTTCTTTGTGTTAAATCGGCAGGTCTATATGGTGTGTCTAAATGGTGTAAAGCTATTATTTTATCTTGCACATTAGTACCTGCACCCATTTTGCTTGTACTTCCCATTAACACTCTAATTTCGCCTTTTCTTACTTTAGCAAATAGTTCTTTCTTTTTAGTTTCATTATCTGCTTCATGTATAAAGGCGATTTCTTCGCGTGGAATACCTTTTAATACTAGCTTTCTTCTTAAATCGTTATAAACATCAGTAAATACATAGTTGCCCTCATCATCAAATTTTTCTTCAAATTGCTTTGGTGTAGATAAATCACAAAATACTAATTGTGTTAATTTTTGTTCTTTATTTTCTTCCCATATTTTATAGATGTTATTTGCACAAGTTCCAACTTTTCCATTTTCGTTATCTTCTAGCATTTCATTCATAAGTCTTTGGTCTAATGCAAGTTTTCTACCCTCATTAGTAATTTTTAGCATATTATCTTCGCTAGGATCTACACTACCTTTTCTAATAGCTTCTGCTCTTTCTCCTAATTCTGCAACCATATCTTGTTGCATTTGACTAGGTTTTACTATTTCATCATGCCTTACTACTTCTGGTGTTGGTAAATTTAAAGTATCAGCAGTTTGAATATCTGCAACTTCTTTGAAAAGCGACATAAGTTCTGGTAAATTATGAAATTTTGAGAATCTTGTTTTACTCCTATAACTTGTTCCGTTCTGGCGAAAGTTCCATTGCTGTTACTGTTTCTCCAAAAATAGATGCCCAATTATCAAAATGTTCAAGTCCCATTTTTCTTAAATCGTTATATTGTAAATATCGTTGCATAGTGTAAAGTTCTACCATTGAGTTGCTTACTGGAGTACCTGTTGCGAATACTACTCCTCTACCATCTGTTATCTCATCCATATAACGGCATTTCATATATAAATCGCTACTCTTTTGTGCATCTGTCTGTGAAATTCCACCTACATTGTTCATTTTAGTATATAAAAATAAATTCTTGTAGTTATGTGCTTCATCTACAAATATTTTATCTATTCCTAACTGTTCAAAGTTGATTACATCATCTTTTCTTGTTTGTGAATTTAATTTCTCAAGTTTGCTTTCTAACCCTCGTCTTGTTTTTTCCATTTGTTTTATAGTAAAATTCTCTGCCTTATCTCTTTTAGCTTGTGCTATTCCTGCTATAATATCTGCAATTTGCTTTTCAATTAGCTGCTGTTGTCTTTCTATTGACATAGGAATCTTTTCAAATTGTGAATGTCCGTATGATTACTGCATCAAAATCTCCAGTAGCAATACGAGAGCAAAACTTCTTTCTGTTAGCTGTTGCAAAGTCTTTTTTAGTTGCTACCATAATGTTTGCAGAAGGATATAGTTGTAAAAATTCTGCTGCAAACTGCTCAATGATGTGATTCGGCACAACAAAAATAGACTTGTTACAAAGTCCAAGCCTTTTACTCTCCATAGCACCGAGCTACCATCTCAAATGTTT
This sequence comes from uncultured Clostridia bacterium, assembly GCA_947589015.1. Lineage (GTDB taxonomy): Bacteria > Bacillota > Clostridia > TANB77 > CAG-508 > CAG-269. Next base: position 47,152 of record CANPZF010000003.1, on the reverse strand, counting down.
TTCCTGCTCCGTACCTCATGTGCTAACAGTGTATTTCTTCCATATAAAATATGAGCAATAGCATTTTGTTGGTGTTTCCTTAATTTTATCTCTGGATTCATACCTACAAAATTCAAATGGCTTCCGTCGTATTCACGAGGTCTAATGCTGTTGAATTTGTCATTATATAACCTTACTAATCGTTCTCTTCTTTCTACATCATTAAAAATCCAATCTTCAAATGCTTGCTTAATTTGGTCTTGCTTTGCTTGTGCAATAGCTGTTTCTTTTGCATTAAATTCTCTTTTTTTGTTTCCATCAAGATCTGTTACAGTATCAAATACTTTCACATCTTTTAAATTCAATGTTTTTTCAATAATTTCATAGGCATTTACTCTATTTGTTCCATAAGTTTTATTAGCTCTTACATTTGAATAATCATAATTTTTACTTGTTATATACCATTGTGAATTATACTCGCTAAATTTTACTTTCATATTCCATTGTGCATGATTTGGAGTTTCTAACAATTCATACATAAAACTATCAATAATCTCTGTTGGTATCCATGTTGCACCTAATTTTATTCCAATTTCATTAGCTGTTAAATCTTTTGGCATTACTTTTTTTAATGCTTCTATATTAGTTGCAAACTCTGGGTGCATTCCAACTGATGCTTCTGCCATTTTTAGTTTTTCTCTTATATTTCCAGAAAGGTATTCATCACTTGTTACATATTTATTATTTTCCATAGGAAGTTTATAAATAATACCATCTAGCTCTTTTACTAACTCTTCTTGCGTTTTGTTTGTAAGTTTTGACATATATTCTAAATCAACAGATGCTTTTTCTGATAGTGATACAATTAGTGCTTCATTTGCAGTATCAACACTTGTTATTTCCTTATATGCTTTAATAGTTCTTTTTGAGAACATATCTGCTTTTCGCACAAATCTGCCCTCACTGTCCATTACTTCTAACGAACATAGTAAATAATAGCTACTATCTGCTTCAAATGCTAAACGATTTCCTCTACTATTTATAATTCCATACTTCTTAACATAGTTGTCATACATTCTATTCAATTTTGCTTGTGCTACTTTAATATTTTCTTCTGGATAATCTTCTGTTTGTAAATCTATTAAATCTCTGACACAATCACGAAGTTCTATCATTCCTTTTATTCTGCTTATTGTGGTAATTGGCAAGTCTTGTTCTGCCATTACACTATTTTCTCTAAAATATACTTTGCCATCAATAATAGTATAAGAAAAGTTTTTTACAGAAGGATCTGCTGGGAGCATTGTTTCTTCTCTTTCTTCAATATCTCCTATTTCATATTCTGTAATTTCTCCTTCTATCTTCTCTTTTGCTTCGTCTAATAAAGTCTTTAACTCTATTCCCTCATAAGGTTTACAGGTCGAATCTGGTCTGCCAAATTGTGTAGACTCCATTTCCATCGTTCCTAATATCATGTCTGGATTATCGACAAAATATTTATTCATTGTAATACCATTTTTGTCAGTGTCTAAATAAACCCAGTCTGGCATAATATCTGTCATATTCTCTCTTTTTTTCAAAAATAGTATATCTGAAGTTACTTTTGTTCCTGCGTTTTTGGTAAATGTATTATTAGGTAGCCTTATTGCTCCCAATAGCTCTGCTCTTTGCGCAATATATTTCCTAACCTCTGAGTTCTTTTTGTCCATTGTTCCTTTTGAGGTTATAAATGCAATAACTCCACCGAGGTCTAACCTTATCTAGTGTTTTTGCAAAAAAGTAATCATGTGTTAGAAACTTATTCTTATTGTACCTTTTATCATTCGGCTTATATTCATCAAATGGTACATTGCCGAACTGCTACATCAAAAAAGCTATCTGGTAATTCTACTTTTTCATAGGCATTTACTGCTATTGTAGATTTTTGATATAGTTGCTGTGCTATTCTTCCAGATATAGAATCAAGCTCAACACCATACATTTTGCATTCTTTTAATTGTGTTGGTAACATTCCAAAGAAATTTCCAACACCACATGATGGCTCTAATATATTTGCTTCTTTTAATCCCATATTTTGTAGTATTTCATACATTGAATTGATTACAATAGGTGGTGTGTAAAATGCTGTCAGTACAGAACTTCTAGCATTTTTATATTCATCATCATTTAATAATTCTTTTAATGTTTTATATTCATTTGACCAACTACTATCATCTTCTTTAAATGCTTGTTGTAAACCACCCCATCCGACATATTTTGACATAATTTCTTGTTCTTCTGGCGTCGCATACCTATTTTCCTCTTCACACTTTTTCAATACTTTAATTGCAGCAATATTTCTTTCAAATTTTTCTCTAGGAGTTCCTATTCCTAAATCATTATCTGTAATTTTATAGTTATTTCTATTTTCTAGTGCTACTTCTGGGTGTAATACGAAGTCCTGAATTTTGTTTTTATTTCTTACAAAATTAGGCTTAATATCTTGTTTAGGGAAGTTTCTTTCATTTTGATTATATAAGTTTTCAAAGGTTAAAATACTTTCTTCTCTAAAAATAGGATAGTTTATTGATAAGTCTAATAGGCTTATTTTATCATGCTCTACATCTATTGTATCAATTTTATATTTTCTATCAGATTCTAAATAAACTTCTTGTCCTACTTTGTATGGTTCTTCCTGTTTAATTTCCTTTACTTCTGTTTTTTCTATTGTATGATCTGATAAATGGTCATTTGAGTAGATTTCTTGGACTTTTTCATTCTTTTCTCTTATATAATCTATAAATAATTCTGTAAGACTTATCCACTCTACTCCATATTTCTTATCATTATACTTAAACTGCAACCCTTCTTCTGTTATTCTATATTCGACATCAGCTATACTAAAAGCACCTGTTGTATAAATATCTTTCACCATATCAATTTTTTTATCTAATTGTAACTCACTATCTAATAATTTTTTTTGATCTATATCTTCTATCGAATCATCAAAAAACATTTTTAGTGCATACTTTTCACTAATATCTTTTTCTATCTTGTCATTACTTATAGCTTTTTCTGATTCAATTGGTTGCCCATTTTTTGCCTTTGATACTTCTATTGTAGTTTCTTCTTTTACAATTAAATGGTCATTTGAATAGTTGTCTTTGACTTTTCTTTCAAATTCATCAAAGCTCATTTGCTTATTAAGTATTGGAAATTTTGTATCAATTAAGGTAACTACATTCTCCTTTATACCTGCAATTTCATACTTATCTGCACCAATATAGACAGTATCTCCTAAATGATATTCATAATGTGGAACTCTTTTCTCTAATATAGATATTAGTACATCTAGTTCATGTTTTTGCGAATCTGTATCAGTAATACTTTCTCTTATTTTATTCAAAGCATTTACATAGTCATTTACATTTCTCGTATCACTTATATCTGATTTTACTATTTCAATATTTTCTTCATCCGTATTTAAAGCTGCTGTATCATCTGGATAATTATATAAATCTGATGGCTTAACAAATGAATATACTCTTTTGGCAAGCTCATACTCTTGTTGTTCTGCTTGATTTTCTAGTTTTTCTTCTGCTTCTCGCAATTCTCTTTCTTGGTCTTGTTTTTTTAGCCAATTAGAATATTCTGCTTTTTCCTTATCATTTAAGTATCTATCAAGTTTTATTAACTCACTTATTCTTTTTTCTACTTTATTCCATGGTAATGTAATTTTAGGATCATTATCTCCATAGCCTCTATGCAATTTTATTCCAGTTCCATCAAAGTCAATACCTACTCTTGTTCCAGTATGAATTGAACTGCTACCACCCCATCCATACTCTTTTTTTAGAAACTGTATATTATCTTTACTAGAAAGACTCGTTTCAAATTGATGATATATTCTCATTTTGCTTTCATGAATATTACTTCCACCTTGTAAAGCATAATCAATTATCTCTTGCGTAAAAGAAAAAGTAGGAGCATTTTCTGCTTCTACTTGTAACATTTGCATTTGGTCATCATAGCTTGGCATTGGTTTATGCAAATCGTTAAATTCATTTACTAATATAAGTCCTTCAATATATTCTGCTATTATTTCCCATTTGTAATATACTTCTGCTGTTCTATTTAAGTAATCATCTTTCCATAAATGTAGTACATTTTCATAAGTTTTATAACCTAATCTTACATCATCAACTACAATTTCTGTATAAGCATCATTAAAGGCTTTTTTTATATATTCTGTTCTATCTGCTATATCTAAATGTGTTTTATAAAACTCTTTAATGTCATTTCTACTTACTTTTAAAGTTTGAATATTGCTTAATAATGTGCTTACATATTTGTCTTGTAAATAGTCTTTATCTGTTTTTTGTTCTTCTTTAGTTAATATTCTTCTTTGTGGTGAATTTTCTTCTAAATGTAAATTATTTCGTTCGCTGCCATCTCCTCTGCTGTCGCTTTGATGTTGTTCACAAGTCCTACCCATTCCATTTGTTTGTTGGCTTTCAATTCCTCTGTTATTCCTTGTTGTTTCTTCATCATCTCTACCAATTCTTCTACTCTCTGGCTCATTTGTTTCTGTATTTGTGTCAAGTGTTGTGCTAGTTCCTTGTTCATTACTAATATTGTCAATTCGTGGTTTTTGTGATTCTTTAGATAATTGTATCTCATCAGAGCGTATTTCCCTGTTGGTATCCTCTCTTTCTCCATTGTTAGGTTGGGCATATAATAATCCCCCTGTTTCGTGTACTCTATTTTCTCTACCATCTTCATTTCCTCCTTTGATTTTTTCATTATCATTAGAATACATTTCTTTATCAAATTTCTCAATTGTACGATTTTTTAATTTTTCACTTTTTTGTAGATTTGCAACTGTCCTTGCAATTTCTCTCAAACCCATTTCTGCTATATCACTTACACTTGCACCTAATGTTGTTAGAACTTCTTGGTTATTAAAGTATTTTATATATGATAATTCTTGCTCTTGTATTTGTTCTTTTGCATTTATTCCACATCTAGTCATCATCATATAGCTTACACTTGCCCATGTAGTAGTAATAAGCATAGTTTTTATTTCTTCATTTGATATAGTTTCAAGCATTGAATTTGCCTTGTTATCTATAATTGATGCCAAATAATCTTCTATATTATCTACTACCATATTATAACTTGCAGAAATTATAGCTTGTGATAAATTTTCTTTTGAGCCTATATCTCCAAAATTGGCTTCTAAACTTTCAATTATATCTTTTTCATATTCTTGTTTTATAGACCACAATTTGTACTTTGTATTATTATAGTTGTTCGTGTCTGATAAATCAAATACTAACTTAAATGGATATTTACTATACGGATTTTTGTCGAATACATAAATTGGTGTTGCTCCACTATTTACCCATCTATGTGGTACTACTTTTTTATTCCATTCTTCCATTGTTGCACAAGCTCTTGCATCTGGTCGCTGTGCATATATTAAAATTTGGTCATCAAAATCATATTTGAAATTCCATGAACTGCTATCTAAAAACTTTCTCCAATTTTCTGCACTTTCTGAAAGTTCATTTATGACTTCTTTGTAGAGTTGTCTTGTTTCTATTATTTTTCCCAAACTACTCCTCCTCTAAATTACTGCCTTTTCATTTTTCTTGTATAATCTTCATCGACTTTCAATACATTGTCAAATGCAGAAAGTAATAAAACTATTAAATCTGCTGCTTCTTTTTGGAATAGACCAATGTCTATTATAGATATTTCTCCCTCTTCATCTTTTTGTGGTATAGAATATCTTAATAATAAATCTTGTAAGTTCTTGGCTTTTTCTTTCCATTCTTCCGTTATAATGTTTTCTTCTTGAAAAGCAAGTAATGCCATTAGTTTATTAAAATTGCCCTTGTTTACAATGAATTTTACTGATGGCTTTTTATAATGTTCTATCATAGTTCTCTCCTTTCTGTTTCTTCTTTTCCTGCTAAAAATCCTATTACATTCTTCTTTGCTACTGCTTCTTTTAAATCCATAATAAAACTTTTTTCAACAGGGCTAAACTGTTTCAAATTTTCCCATTTTAGAGCTTTTATCTTTTGCTCTGAATCTATATTGTTTTCAAATAATTTTTCTAGTGTTTTTACACTTTGTGTTAGCGTATATTGTGGCATTAAAATTCCCCCTTAAATTGAATTAAGGTGGCTAATTAAAGCCACCTTATTACTGGTCTATTTTTTATTTACTGATTTTCTCTTTTTATATTCGTGTACTCCCACACTGGCTAATGCAAGTATAGATAATCCTAATAAACCTACATATAGTTTTAAGTTACTATTATCTCCAGTCTTTGGTGTATCTACTGGTACATTTTCAAATTCAAAAGTATATACTGAATCTTCGCTTTCTACTTTTTCATTATCAATAAATGTTCCTTTGTCATTCATTTCAACTTTAATCACTTTGTCTGATAATACATAACCCTTTGGTGCTGCGATTTCTTTAATATAATAAGTTCCATATCTTAAATCTTCAAATAAAACTGTTCCATTTTCTTTATCTGATTTTACTTCTTTTATAAGTTTTGTGCATTCTGCATCTTCATATATTCCAAAAGTAAATTTATCTTTGATAACTTCTTTTGTATTGCTATCAATTTTTACTAATTTAATATCTTGAAGAATAGGCATATCTTTCATTTCTACTCTTTGTGTTTCTTTATCTTCACTTACAGTAAACTCAATTTCTTCTGTAATCTCATAACCATAAGGTGCAGTAATTTCAACTAATTTGTATTTTTTGTTTTCTTCTAATCCAACTACTCTATGTGGCTCTTTTGTAGATGTCCATTCATCTACTACATTACCATCTTCGTCAATTACTTTTAATTCTGCTCCCTCAATTTCTTCGCCTGTTACTAGATCTGTTTTTACAACTTCTAATACTTTGTCTATCATTATTACTTTTTGAGTTTCTTTATCACTTGTTACTGTGAATTTCACATCAGTAGCTTTTACATACCCATCTACTACTATTTCTTCGTGTAACACATATTCTTCATTTTCTATAAGACCATTTACTTTGTGTGGCTCTTTACCAGAAACCCATTTGTCTACAATATTCTTTGTTTTTGTGCTAGTAACAACTAAAGTAGCTCCCTCTAGTTCGTTTCCTGTAATATCTTGTTTTGATATTTCTACTACTTTATCTATCATTTTCACTTCTTGTGTTTCTTTATCAGTAGTTACAGTAAATTTGATTTCATTTGATATAACAAATCCATCTGGTGCATATTGTTCAATAAGTGTATAAGTTTTTCCCTCTACTAAGTTGTTAATTTTATGTGGCTCTTTTGTAGATGTCCACTCATCAACTACATTGTTATCTTCATCAATAACTTGAAGTTCTGCACCTTCGACTTCATTTCCTCCAATGTCTTCTTTTGTCATTGTTACTACTTTGTCTATCATTGTTACTTTTTGAATCTCTGTTGTATTTTCTACTCTGAATTTGATTTCTGTTGCTACTACAAATCCATTTGGTGCTGTTTCTTCTTTTAGTGTATATTCTTTTCCTACAACTAAGCCTTCAATTTTATGTGTCTTTTCAGTAGATACCCAACTATCAATAACTTCGTTATTTTCGTCTGTAACAGTTAGTTTTGCACCAACTAATTCTTTTTCTCCTGTTATATCTGTTTTGCTAACTTCTATTGCTGTTGTTTTATTTGCAATATCTTTCTCTACAACATATTCTTTTGTTACTGTATCTTTTTGTTCAAATATTACTTCGTATTCTGTTTTATCTAACACTGCTCCATCTATTGTTGTTAGTTCTTTTAAGTGATATTTGCCCATTGGTAAATTTGAAACTGTCAATGTTCCATCAGCTTTTAGATTATATTTTCCTACTACTTTTCCTTTTTCATATATAGTAGATCCGTCAGCATAATCAATTATTTTTTCATCTGCTACTAATTCAAAAGATATTTTTGTAAAGTCAATATCTTTTATCATTGTTTTGTCCATATCTTCTCTTAATGCTACTTTTTTATTTAATTTTAGTGTTCCTGTTGGTTGCTCATTTTTTGCCGTTACTGTAATCCAAGCATCCCAGTCTTTATCATAATTTAGTGTAGAGTTTCTGTTATCTACTTTAAAAGTTAATTCTTCATCTAATTGTATAAATCCTGTTGGAATTTTTATTTCAGTTAATTTATACTTTCCTGCTTCTAACTTTGTTTCTGTTTTTGCAACTCCCTCACTATTTGTAGTCCAAGTTTTATAATATTTATCGCTAATTTTACATTGTACTTGTTCCCATTTGTTTGTATCTTCATTTAATCTGTATAATTCAAATGTTGCATTAGAATAAGTTACAAATTTTCCTGTCTTTTTATCTTGTTTTTGCATTTTTATATATGCCTCAAATGGCAAATCATTTTCAACAAGTTCTTTAACTGGGGTTTTACTGTCTTTATCTATTGTTACATAGAATTGTTCAACTGTTGTTATCTCTGGAGATGGTGTATAAGTTTCATTTACTGTATATTCTCCATAAGCTAAAAGTCCAGAAATTCCATGTCCATTAGTTCCTGTTCTAAATATTGAATATTCATCTGTCGCAAATTCGTTTAAATGTTTCTTTGCTTCATCAAAACTTCCGTAATAGTCAACATATTTTGAAAGTATTGCTGTAAATTCTGCATTTGCTACTGTTTCTGCTGTTGCATTTTCATTTGTGCTAACTTTGATTACTTCAAAAGGTGCTTTTTCTACTGTATTTGTAACTGTTCCTGCTACTTCTATAACCTTTGTATTCATATCTCTGTATGAAAATGTATAATCATACACTTTTGTATCTGGCATATAACCTGTTGGTACTATGGTTTCTTTTGCATAATATTTTCCCATTGGTAGTCCTGTTAATTTTGTTCCATCTACACTTATTTTTGCTGGTGTATTATTGTTTGTTATTTTTATACTAGCTACTCCATATTCATTGAAAGTAAATGTTGCAATTTGTTCATCTTTATCAAAATATTTTATTGTTCCTGCAACATTTGTTATTCTTTCTTTTGCATATAAAGTATATTCAGTTCCTTTAAGTGTTGCATCTCCGTGATGTGATTTTTTATCTACTCTATTTTTATTTCCTGTTTCTTTATCTGTCTTTTCAATAATTAAATTTCCTGTTGGCTCTGTATTTTCTACTGTAACACTTCCAAATATAACATTTGTGTTTTGGTCTTTATATCTTAAGGCAACTTCCTTTTGTTCAGTATTTAATAAGTAACCTGTTGGCACTTCAATTTCCTTAATTTTATATTTTCCAAGTGGCAAATTTGATTTGCTTGCAATTCCTACACTATTGGTTGTAATAGTTGCTACTACATCTCCTTTTGAGTGGTGTTTTACTGTTCTAGCAACATTGTATATATCTTCATTAGCAATTATTTGAAATTTTGCTCCTTGTACTTTATCTCCATTTGTATTTGTCTTTGTTACTGTAATTTCTGCTGTTGGCTCTGTATTTACTATTGCTTGCTCTGTTGTTTGATTAGGTTTTACTTCTGCTGTATAAGTTGCTGTGTTTAGCAAATAACCTGTTGGACTTGATTTTTCTCTTATATAGTAAGTTCCTTTTCTTAATCTTTCTAACTTTATTTTTCCATTTGTTACTGTTACATCACGATTAAATCCATTTTCTCCTGTTACATTAAATACTGCTCCATCAACTAAATCTCCATTAGTATTTAATTTACTTAACTCTAAATTTCCTAAAAGATTTATTTTTAAACTTAAAGACATTGTTACTGGATCATTATAATTCAAAGAGTATAATTGATTTTGTACTCCATCTCTAAAAGTGAAATATACTGTTGAATGTTGGTTATGTGTTTCTTCTTTGATAACACCCCAATCAAACATTGTATTTTCTGATATTCTTATTGCTTCCTTTGTGCAATCTTCATTTGCTGTAACATTTAATGTATTTTCTCCTTTGTTATGTGTTACTCTTATTCCATCTATTGTTTTGTCAAAACTAACATATTGTCCTAATACATTATTTGAATCTGTAAGTGTTTGTGTTTGACCTACTTCAACTGTTATTGTTTCATTGCAAAAACTTGGTTTTCTTTCCATATTATCAATTTTTGCGTTAATATCTGCTCTAAATGCTTCATATTGGCTTTGAATACTTGCATTTCTAAAAGTAGCACTACTTTGACCTAAAGTTTCCCACACCATTTGTTGAGTGAATACATAGTCCATTTTTCTTGAGTTCATATCTGCTGCCATTATTCCACCATCAATGCAATAATTACCATATTTTTGATACCACCCAAAGAAAGCTACCTTACAAGCTCTTTTTAATTTAGGATCTATTGGTGCATTATGTGTGCCTGTTTCTACTGTTCCTGTTTGTGAATTTACACCATGTTCTGCACAAAATACTGTGATTTTTTCTCCTGTTGTGGTATTTACTAATCTTCTCATAAGCATTCCTAAATTTGACTTATTATCTGTTGTATAAACATTAGAATCCCATTGTCCTGCTGTCCATTTTCCACTACCACTATCTGTTACTGCAAAAATAGGTTGTGCTGTGCTTAACAATGTGATTGCTATAAACATTAAAGCTATAATTTTCTTTAACTTCTTTGCTTTTAACATTAAATTTTCCTCCTTTTAACGAAAAAAAGAACAAGTCTTTATAACCTGTTCTTAAATCAAATATTATTATTTTGTTATTTATTATAATAGAAGTTTACTGTCCATTTTTGACATTGAGGACAAGTCCAAACTTCGTACCCATAAGGGCAATTTTTATGATATTCATCATCTGTTATTTCAAAATTCTCCCATTGCTTTCCCCACTTTGCTATTTCTGTTTTGAAATATGCAGTTGCTTGGTCTTGTGTTTCAAACCATTTTCCAGTATTTCCTGTACCTACTTTATGATTATTTTCTGTGCATTCTGTCTTTGGTGCAATTTGAACTTCTTGCTCTTTATAACCATTATCATTATTTTTTACTGGTGTTGTTTGTTGTTCACTTTTAGAACTTTGCTCACTTTTTTGTGGTTGAGATGATGTTTTTTCTTGTGTTGTTTGTTGTTTACTTGTTGTTGTAGTTTTATTGTTTTCTTTTTTAGCTGATGTCTTTACATTTTTTTCTTGAACTGGCTGTGTTGTTTCTATTGTTTTACTTTCTTCTACTACTTGATTTTGTGATATTGTATTATCTTCAACAGTATTGCTTTGCTCTACATTGTTTTCTACTGTATTTTCAATAATATTTTCATTGTCTATTATATTTTCTGGCTCATTATTCTCTTGCATTTGATTGTTATTGTTTTCCCCAATAACAATATTATCAACTTCCCTATTCTTATATATGAATATTCCTGCAATTCCTAATACTATTATAACTAATATTGTAATTAAAATAACGATTTTCTTATTTTTACTCATAACCAAACATCTCCTTTTTTTCTTTATTTTACTACAATGTTCAGTTACTTTCAAATATACAAATCAAAATATTATTCTCATTTTGTACTCCCACACAAATTATCTAGCCATTTCTTTTTGTTTTCTTTGCCATCTAATATGATATTCTTCTAAAAGTTTTTGCATAATCTGTTGCATTTTTTCTACACTATAACCTTTTGGGAAATAGTTTCTAACCTTATCAACTGTGAATTTTATTTGTTCTTTTTGATTAGGTTTTTCTTCACTTAATATTTCTTCTATCTTATTTCTTTCTAGTAAACCTTTTTCACTTAATTCTCTCATATCTTTTGCTTGCTTTTCTGATGGTGTTGCTTCATTTAATAAAATGACATCTAGCAATTCTTCTTGATCATGTTTACTCATATATGAAATTTCTACTGCTGGTCTTAATGCAATTTTCTTTTCATCAACCATTTTTAGTAATCCTTTGTTTAGCTCTGTAAGTCTTACAAATCTTCTTACTTGTTCTCTGCTCATTCCAAATTCTTCGGCTATAATATCAACTGATAACTTCTCCACCGTTGGTGTAGAAGTTAAATCAACTCTCTTTCCCTGCCTTTTTATGGCTTCTAGTTTCATTTTAAAGGCAAAGGCTCGTTCACTTGGTAATATTTCTTCTCTTTGAACATTCGTATCTACCATAAGAATTGTTGCTTCATCATCTGTTAGTTCTCTAACTATGCAAGGCATTTCTGTTAGTTCTGCTATTTGACAAGCTCTTTTTCTTCTGTGTCCTGCTACCATTTCATAGCTTCCATCTTCCTTTTGCCTAACTATTGCAGGGTATAAAACACCATGTTTTTTTATACTTGCAACTGTTTCAATCATTTTATCATCATCTCGAACTTGAAAAGGATGATTTGGAAAATTTGATATATCTTTTATTGGTATCATTACTACTGTTTCTATTTTGCCTTTGTTTGTGCTAAACTTTAGTAATTCATCTACACTGGTCAGCTCTAGTTCTAGTTTTTTCGCTATTCTTCAACACCTCCTCTGTAAAATTTTCATAAGCTACTGCTGGCTTACTTTTCTTGTCATAAGCATATATACTCTTGCCCTCTATCGTACTTTCGGCTGCTTTTACTCCCATAGGAATTACTGTGTCATATATTTTTATTCTGCTTCCATAACTATTTCTTAATGTTTCTATTGTTGTCTTTGCTAAATTTGTTTTCATATCTGCAATAGTCAATAATATTCCATCTATTTTTAGTCTTGGGTTTATCTGTACTCTAGTTTTATCTATTGTTTGTATTAACTGTGTCATTCCTTTAAGAGGTAAATATTGAGCTTGAACTGGAATAATTACACTATCAGCTGTTGCAAGTGCATTTATTGTAAGAAGTCCTAATGAAGGTCTACAATCAATTAAAATATAATCATAATCTTCTTTAACATTATCAATATATTGTTTCAATATATTTTCCTTATTTATATATTTAACTAATGATATGTCTAGTGCTTCCAATTCAATATTAGCAGGCATTAAATTTACACCCTCTGCATTTTGTAGTATTCCTTCATTCTTGCTTATAGGCTTTTCCTGTATTACTTTCTCCATAATATTTTTTATTGTTATCTCCATGTTGTCTTGATTTTTGTACCCCAATGATGTTGTCAAATCTCCTTGTGGATCTAAATCTATTAGTAATACCTTTTTTCCCTTTCTGGCTAGCCCATTTCCTAAATTAGCTGTTGTAGTTGTTTTTCCTACTCCACCGTTTTTGATTAGCTATGGCAATTACTTTACACTTTGACACTTTTTACCCTCCTTTCATAAAAATTAGCCATCAATAATGATGACTATGTAAAAAACAAATCAACCTAGGTCGACTTGTTTATAAAAATTATCTCTCTGTTTTTTCTCTTTCCTTTTGATTCAAACTTCTTAATTTTTTATCTACCATTTGACTATATTCTTCTAATCCTATTGCTCTTGCTTCTCTTATAGATTGTCTTTTAACATTAAGGTTATCTATTCTGCTTTCATTATTATAATGCTCTATCATTTCTTTTACTTTTTCTTCAGATGTTATATCTTTGAAAATTATTTTGCTCTCTTTTATTTCTAAATTATAACCCTTTCTTAATAAATAAGCCAAAAAGTATCTTTGTCCCTCATTATCATATTGTTGTAAATTTTCACTATTAAATTGTTGCTTTTCATGATATTCTAATGTTTGATTATCTTTCATTATTTTACCTTGCCCTTTCTTTATTCTTGTTTTTATTAGGTTGCATACGAACTTTAGAGTATATCTCAAAAGCTTTATCTTCATCAAAACTCTTATCTATTGAAATTGATTTGTTTTCAATAAACTCTTTACTCATTATGAATCTGCCTGTATCAATAAAATTATATCTGCCGTCTCTGTCTTTTCCCATATACATGACAGTAATCGGTATTTTTTCTTTGTCATTACATATTGGTATATTGACAGTACAAAACATTCCTTGCTGCAAATTGTTTAGATAATCTATTGCTTCTTGATTTTCCAATTTTCTCCCTCCTTATAATTTTTTGCACTAAAAAAAGCCAACCTTTCGATTGACTCTTTTAGTTATGTACTTAATTTTTAATTAGTTTTATTAGTAACTCATTTATTGGCTCTGTTGGTCTATTTTGTTTTAGCTGATTATTCCTCTTTTCAACTAATGCTTGTATAATTAACTTTTCATCTCTAGCACTTAATTTTGTTTTTATCTTTTTCATTTAGAATCGCTCCTTTTCATTTTTTATGATATGATAATATTATAATTTCTTTTTTATATCAAATGTACTTTTCTTATTTTTTGTTAGTCATTATATTCAATATTATCTTCATCAAATAGCTTTACCATTTTTTTATACATAGTATTAGCTAATTGATTAGGAGCTCCTTTACAAAACCAAGTATTTATTGTTGTTTCTGCTATTCCAGTTCTTCTTGAAAATTCTTTCTTTCCATATTGTTTTATAATATTCAGTATCTTATCCATAGGATATTTCTTTTTAATTTTAAATTGTGGTGGCATATCAACTTTATCTTCAATTTTTAATGCTATTAAAAGTTTTTCTGCCATTCTCCAGTCTTGTATTTCTAATTCCTTTTTTTCATATCTATCATACGATCTTTGACATATACCTGCATTTCTTGATAATTCAAATCTGTTCCAACCATTCAGTAATCTATAATATTTTATCTTATCTATAAAATCATCACTTTCTAATAATTCAATAGGTGGCATTCTTTTTGCTTTTGCATTTATAGGATTAGCCAATATTCCTTTTTCTTTTATTTTTTTGAATATTTTACTTACATTTCGTGCATCTAATTTCACAATGCCATCTTGAAAGCCTGTATTTTCGGCACTTTTGTTGTCTGTCAGCAGACCACCTGAGCATTTACTCTGTAACCAACAGATATAACTGCATCTAAATTATAATATTTTACATTTCTCTTTACTTCTCTATTTCCCTCTTTTTGAACTACCGAGAATTCCTCGGTAGTTAATTTGGGGTCTAATTCAAAATCTTTATATATGTTCTTTAAATGTAATCCTACATTATCAGAAGTACAATTATACAATTCTCCCATGGCTTTTTGAGTTAGCCATAAATCTCCTTCTTCGAATCTAACTTCAATTCCTTTTTCTTTTTTTTGTTGTTCAAATATCAAAAATTCAGCAGAACTGCTTCGTATTACTAGATTTTTATTATTGACTTTTTCCATTTTTTCTCCTTTACACTTTAGTTTTAATAACATTACTATCTTAGAATGTGGTTTATAGCCCAAAAGCTTTTTATTTATCTTGTTCTCTTATAAAAATATATAATTAGCATTCTCTATATATTTTATAATTAAAAACTAATCTTTCATTTTCTTTTCCATGCGATTTTGAATCAACTAGCAGTATTTTTATTGCTAAAAATTTATTATAACTATTTTTATATATTATTATCTCATCTTTATTAACTTTTCTAACTCTACTACTAAAATCAAATTCTATAATTTGTTCAAATTTAGGAAATTCATTTTCTTTATTTTTATATCCAATATCACCATATGCATATATGCAATTATTGCTTGCCCCACTCCATCTAGTACAAAATTCATATTCACCTACTCCGACTCGAAACTCACCATTATTATTACTATAATCAAAATCAACTATACCTGTAAAATCGTATTTATGATATTTTACTATTTCTATGCTTTTTTTATTATTCACTTTAGTTGCCATATCATTTTCAAAAGGATTTTTTCCAAGTTTTGGCTTCTTTAATTTGTCTTGTTAATAAATTCTTTCGATTAATTCTCTATACCTATCATAAAATTTATCATCTTCTTCAAAATCAATATATAATTTTGTTCCTAAACATATTGGCAGTTTTTGGTTTGTTGTATTATTTCTTATAATTGAAAAGATATAATCAATATTAACATTTCTTAATAATTCTTGTGTCAATATCATTGATTCATAGCCTGTTCCACCATTTCCATTGTTTGATTTTTCTACATAATTTTTAGAACAGATACATAAGACTAATTTAGCACTATTAATTCCTTGTTCCATAAAAAATCTTGTCCTATTCTTAAATCCCATTGATCCAGAATTGCATCCACACCATGTCTTCTTAATTTTGTTGCCAAATTTAATACCCATTTTTTATGTTCATCTGAATCATGAGAATATGAAATAAATACTTTTGGATTTTGTTCATTCATATTTTTTCTCCTTTTTTCTATGTTATACCACATTCCTCACGAATTCTCAACCCATTTTTACAAAATCTTGTTCAGTTTTCCATTCTTTTCTATTTTATTAAAATAAGAAAATAAAAATAAAGTGCTTTCACACTTTATTAAGATTGTTTCCTCTTTTTTTATTTTTTTAGTCGATGTCGTACCGTAGATATGATGTATTCTAAAAATTTACTTTTTATTGATTTTTCAAGATTTTGTCATATCTACCGTAAGACAACGATATTCTTCATAGTTATACCGTGGATATGTATATTGGAATTTCTTACTGCAACAACGATTATATGATTTTTTTGCATTTTGTTTAATCATATCTACTACATCGAGTTGATTATTTTTTATATTTTTATTTGATTTTATTTTAATGTTTTTTCTTATTTTTTACTTTTTCCTATTTTTAACATTTTTTCTAAAATAGTTGTTGTTATTGCTTTCTATCTATTATTTTAAATGTAGAACAGTAATACACTCAATGTGGCTTGTATATGGAAACATATCAACAGGACAAATTTTTTCAATAAAGTAATTTTCTTCTAAAATACTTAAATCCCTCATTAGAGTTGCAGGATTACAACTAATATATACTATTCTTTTAGGTTTAATTTGCATAATATTATCTAAACTCTTTCTGTCCATTCCTTTTCTAGGAGGATCAACCATTAAAATATCAGGTATTACATTTTGTTTATGCAGTAACTCATCAAAAGCCTCTTCTACATCTCCACAAATAAATTTTACATTATTGACATTATTTAATTTAGCATTATCCTTAGCAGCAATTATTGCTTCTTCTATTATTTCAATACCATATACAATTTTTGCATACTGTGATAGAAATAAGGAAATAGTACCTATTCCACAATATAAGTCGAAAACTACATCTTCTTTTGAAATATTTGCTAGATTCACTCCTAATTTATATAGTTTTTCGGCTTGAATAGGATTTACTTGATAAAAAGAAAGAGGTGAAATTTTAAATGTAAATTCTCCTAATTTATCTTCTATATAATCATTTCCATATAAAGTCATATTTTCTTGTCCTAGTATAACATTAGTATTTTTCATATTTATATTCTTTACAATAGATTTTACCTCTGGAAAGTTACTAATTATTTGTTGTACTAATTTTTCTTCATTAGGTATATCTTTTCCATTTACTACAATAATGCACATTATTTGATTCGTCTTTATAGCTATTTTAGTTACAATATGTCTAATTAATCCTTTTTGCGTTTTTTCATTATAAATACTAATATTATTATTTACTATAAAATTAAACACAAATTTTGCTAATTCTTCTGTTCTTTCATTTTGTATAAGACATTTATCAATAGGAATTATTTCATGTGTTCTATTTGCAAATACACCTATTACAGGATTTCCATTTTTATCATTTCCAATTGGATATTGTGCTTTATTTCTGTAATGAAATGGATTTTCCATTCCTATTGTTTCTTCTACTTGTACTTTATTTTTTAACATTTTATTTGCTAAACTTTGTACAGAATTTTGCTTCATTTTTAATGTCTCAGAATATTTTATATGTCTTAAACTACATCCACCACATCTTTTATATGTATTGCAATCACTTTCTATTCTATTTGAAGAATGTTTTAATATTTCTATAATTTTGCCAAAAGCATACGAACTTAATACTTTTACTATTACAATTTTTACACTTTCTCCTTTTATACTATTTGGCACAAAAATTGTAAAATCATCTATCTTAGCAATTCCCTCTCCTGATGCTCCATTATCTATTATATCAACAATATATTCTTTATTCTTTTCTACTGGTTTTGTCATAAATTCTCTCCATATTTTATTTTCTATATTTCTTTCATTTTTTCTTCTATGTCATCTTCACATAATCTCATTGCTAAAATTGTTTTTTCAAATAATTCGTTTAATTCCATATTTAACTTTTCTGCTCCTTGTTGTATTGTTTCTCTTGAACATCCTGCAGCAAATTTTTTATCTTTAAATTTTTTCTTTAGACTAGATACTTCCATGTCTTTTGTACTTTTAGATGGTCTCATTTTTGCTGCTGCCCAAATTAATCCAGTTAATTCATCTACTGCAAATAAGATTTTTTCCATTTCGTGTTCTGGTTCTACTTCTGAACAAATTCCATATCCATGACTACAAACAGCATGTATCATTTCATCGCTTGCATTTATTTCTTTTAATATTTCTGGTGCTTTTTTGCAATGTTCATTTGGATACATTTCAAAATCTATGTCATGTAAAAGTCCTACTAGCCCCCAAAAACTTTCGTCATAACCTTTTTCTTTAGCAAAGTATTTCATAACACCTTCTACCGTTAGTGCATGTCTTAAATGAAATTCCTCTTTATTGTATTTTTTTAATAATTCTACTGCCTCTTTTCTTTCCATTTTTATATCTTCCTTTCTCTTTATCTAAATTTATATTATTCTATTAATGTTTCATAATATACTCTTTACATTTTTATCTATAAAAAAGAAATGTCTCCATTTTAATTTTGGATACACTCCTTATTTTTCAATATATTTACTTGCCAATTAGCAAATTATATAAAGGATATAATAACGCTATGTTTTTTGTATTAAACTTTTAATATTTTCTAAGGTATTGGTATCATTGGTTTCTTCCACAGCAGTTTTTATATTTTTTTCCGCTTCCGCATGGACATGGATCATTTCTACCAACTTTTGGTCCTTCATTTCTAACGGTTCTGTTTACATCTGAATTGCCAATTTTAGAACCAGAATCAACACTGTTTATTGCTTCCAAAGCTGCACCTGTTATTTTTACAGTTTCTTGTCTTTTAGCTTCGCCTTGTTGTTTTATATTCATTAAAATTTTTGTAACATCCACACTAATATCAGCAATCATTTGATCAAACATTTCCATTCCTTCGGTTCTATATTTTACTACAGGATCTTGTTGACCATATGCTCTTAAACCAATACCATCTTTTAGTTCATCCATACTGTCAATATGATTCATCCATTTCTCGTCTACAACTTTTAACATAACAACTCTTTCAAGTTCTCTCATTTCATCATGTCCAATTTCTTCTTCCTTAGCATTATATTTATCTATTGCTTGTTTTTGTAATTCTTCTGAAATAGCTTCTATATCATCTTTATGCTCTTTAATATAATCTCTCATATCTATTCCAAAAATATTCATAATTTCGGTGTGCAATGATTCTAAATTTAGTTTATTTTCTTCTTCAACAAACATTTTTACAGTTTCATCTGCAACTTCTCTAACCTTGTTTAAGATACTTTCATTAATATTTTTACCATCTAAAACTTCTCTTCTTTGTCCATAAATTATCTCTCTTTGAGCATTCATGACATCATCATATTTTAATACATTTTTACGAATACTAAAGTTTCTACCTTCAACCTTTTTTTGTGCATTTTCCACTGCCTTTGAAATTATTTTAGAATCTATAGGTAAATTTTCATCAGCTCCTAATGTATTATATACTTTAGTTATTGTATCTCCACCAAATATTTTCATTAAATCATCATCTAATCCAATATAAAATTTAGATTCACCTATATCTCCTTGACGTCCTGAACGTCCTCTTAACTGATTATCAATTCTTCTTGATTCATGTCTTTCTGTTCCTATAATTTTTAATCCGCCAGCATTAATTACCTTTTCTTTTTCGTCTTTTATGTTTTCATCATATTTTTCAACTAATTTTTTAAACTGTTCCCTTGCTCTTAAAATTTCTTGGTCATCTGTTTCATAATAAGTATTTGCTTCTTCTATTAATGGTTCTGGAACTTTATTTTTTCTCATTTCTTCTTTAGCTAAAAATTCACTGTTTCCACCTAGCATAATATCAGTACCACGTCCAGCCATATTCGTTGCTATTGTAACTGCACCAAATTTACCAGCTTGTGCTACAATTTCTGCTTCTTTTTCATGATATTTCGCATTTAATACTTCATGTTTGATTCCTTCTTGTTTTAATAATTTACTTAATTTTTCAGATTTTTCGATAGACACTGTACCTACTAGAACTGGTTGACCTTTTTGATTACTTTCTTTAATATTTTTAACTATTGCTCTATATTTAGCATTTTCATTTTTATATATAACATCATTTTCATCTTTTCTAATCATAGGTTTATTAGTTGGTACAGCAACTACATCTAAATTATAAATTTCTTCAAATTCTGCTTCTTCTGTCATTGCAGTACCTGTCATTCCTGATAGTTTATCATACATTCTAAAGTAGTTTTGGAAAGTAATTGTTGCTAAGGTTTTAGATTCATCTGCTATTTTTACATGCTCTTTTGCTTCAATAGCTTGATGTAATCCATTGTTGTATCTTCTTCCATACATAATACGACCAGTAAATTCATCTACTATTAATACTTCTCCATCTTTTACGATATAATCTATATCTTTTTTCATTATTCCATGTGCACGTAATGCTTGATTTACATGATGTACTAATGAAGAATTTTCTAAATCGTTAAAATTGTCTAATCTGAAAAAGTCTTCTGCCTTTTTAATTCCCTTTTGTGTTAATGAAGCAGATTTAGCTTTTAAGTCTACTATATAATCATAATTTTCATTATCCTCAGCTTGTTCATAATCTTTAACATCTTCTTCTACTATAACTTTTGGAGTTAATCTCTTTACAAAATCATTTGCTTGCTTATACAAGTCTGAAGACTCATTTGCTCTACCTGAAATAATAAGTGGTGTTCTTGCCTCATCAATTAAAATACTATCAATTTCGTCTACGATTGCATAATGTAATCCTCTTTGTACTAATTGATTTTTATATATAACCATATTATCTCTTAAATAATCAAATCCAAATTCATTGTTTGTACCATATGTAATGTCTGCTGCATATGCCTTTTGTTTTTGTTCTGGCTCCATTCCTGCAATAACTAATCCTACTGATAGTCCTAAAAATTTATATAATTTTCCCATCCACTCACTATCTCTTTTTGCTAGATAGTCATTAACTGTAATAACATGTACACCTTTTCCTTCTAGTGCATTTAAATATACTGGTAAAGTTGCAACTAAAGTTTTTCCTTCTCCAGTTTTCATTTCTGCAATTCTTCCTTGATGTAAAATTATACCTCCTATTAATTGTACATCAAAGTGTCTTAAACCTAATGTTCTTTTTGATGCTTCTCTAACTACTGCAAAGCTTTCAGGTAATATATCGTCTAAAGTTTTTCCTTCTTCTAATTGTTTTTTAAAATATGTTGTTTTATCTCTTAATTCTTGATCTGTTAGTTTAGATATATCCTCCTCTAAAGAATTAATTTTATCAACTATTGGTTGTATCCTTTTTACTTCTTTTTCACTATATGTTTTGAATAATTTCATTTTGAATTCAATCCTCTCTTAAGTTTTATATTTCTACACTTTATTAATATACCATTAAACTATCATTTTAGCAAGCATTTTTAGTAATTTTCAAAAAATATTAATATATAGACATTTTCAATAATTCACATTTTTCAATGCTGACTAGTAGCATACTAATTCATTCATTAAATCACGTACAGAAACTATTTTGTCTATCCTACCTACATTATTTCCGCAAAAAATTAATGCCTCATTCATATTTCCTTTAACCGCATTTATTAACGCCTTTGTTATACAATATGGTGTCTTTGTAACATCACACGTTTTTATACAATTATAACATTTATTAATTTTGCACTGTTGTTTTTCCGTGTTTCTAATAAATTCATTATAAATTGCTCTTCCTGGCATCCCTACTGGACTTTTTATAATTCGTATATTTTCCGTCTTTGCATTTATATATGCTTGTTTAAATTCATCTGAAGCATCACACTCATATGTTGCAACAAATCTTGTTGCCATTTGTACACCTGATGCACCTAAATTTATAAACTTCTCTATATCTTTTTTATCCCATATTCCCCCAGCTGCAATTACTGGTATTTCTTTTCCTGTTTCTTTTTCTATTTGTTTAATATAATTTACTACTTCTATTGTTATATCTTCTAATTTTGGTTTATTAGCTTCTTCTAATTCTTCTGCTTTAAATCCTAAATGTCCTCCTGCTTCTGGTCCTTCAATTACAATCATATCTGGAATATAATTATATTTACTCATCCAATGTTTTACAATTAATTTGCAACATCTTAAAGAAGATACTATTGGAGCAATTTTAGTTTGAGTTCCTATAACATATTCTGGTAAATCTTTGGGAATTCCAGCACCTGAAATAATTAAATCAATTTTTTGTTTAACACATTCCTTTACTATATCTACATAATTTTTTAAGGCTACCATAACATTGACACCTAATATTTTATCTTCTCCTGCTATTTCTCTGGCTTTTTTTATTTCTTTACCTATTGCCCTTAAATTTGCTTTGATTGGATCTTGAGCAAAATCTTCTTCTTGATAACCAATATCTGCTGTAGATATAACTCCTATTCCCCCTTCTTTGCTTACATTTCCTGCCAATCTATGCAAAGATACTCCTACTCCCATTCCACCTTGAATTATAGGATATTTTGATTGTTTATTTCCTAATTTTATACCTTTCATATTAACCTCCTAATCTAGTTTGTTATACTAGATTATTACATTTATTATACTTTGTCAAGATATTATCTATTTTAAGTTTTAACATTTTTTATAATCTTAGTCACCACAATTGATTAAAATTATAAAAATTCTATGTTCTGTTTAAGTTTCGGTATTTTTTGTGACTTTAGCATTTCTTACTTTTTATTCCACAACACGGCAACATATAGTATATATTTAGTTAATAAATCAATGCTTAATTGAAATGAAAAATAGAAATTCTTATATACAAAATTGAGGGATGTCCACGGAAAAATGATTATTAATATATTCTTTTGGCCTGAGTGAAAGAGGCGCAATTTTGTATATTAGAATTTCTTTTTGAATGTAATGAACAAATTGATTTATCAACTAAATATATACTATATGTTGCCGTGTTGTGGAATAAAAAGTAAGAAATGCTAAAGTCACAAAAAATACCGAAACTAAAATATGTTGTAAAATTGACTAAATGTTCTAAAAATGTTATTATATGTAATGGAGGTTATAATATGCAAAAAAAAGAAATAATTTCAATAAATAATTTTCATATTCCCAGATGGATTGAATTACCTAATGTAGAACAATATTTAGAGCAAGTTGTAAAATTAATCAACTCTTGTTTATCTCCATATCTATTTTTTAATATTAATTCATCAAAGGAAGATAATTGTCTTCTTACTAAAACAATGATAAATAATTATGTAAAAAATGATTTAATTGAAGCACCTATAAAAAAGCAATATTCTAAATTACAAATAGCTAAACTTTTTGTAATTTGTGTTCTAAAACAAGTTTATAGTATGCAAGATATAAAAACTTTAATTGAAATTGCCTTAAAAGATTCTACAATAGAAAATGCTTACGATAAATTTTGTAATTTGTTTGAAGAGGCTCTTAGATGTACATATAATAGAAAAGATTTTATAGACAATCATTCTAGTAGTGATAATCTATACTTATTAAAATCTGTGCTATTATCATGTAGTTATAAAATATATACTCAAAATCAAATAAAAGATATAGAGATAAAATCCTAATCTCTATATCTTTATTTCTATTCTTCAATTAATTCACTAGTATATTTTTCTCCATTTATACTTATGTTTAAAAATAATTTTTTGCTCAATATTTTTTTATTAACTGCAAAACTTGCTTTGAATCCATCTTTTTCTTGTGTTGTTCCCATTGATATGTCCTGATATATATTTCCATCTCCATCCATTATAGTTATAATTTCACTTCTTTCTTCTAACCATTCATCAACATTCATGTCTTTTTTCAATGCTACTAAATCTGCAAAACCTTCTAACTTTCCTCTTAATACTAATGCACTTTCAGTAAGTGCTATTTTATTTACAGTTAAACCTGGTATTTCCTGTGCTAATTTTAATTTTGTAGTTTGTCTTTCATAAAATTTCTCTGGTAAATCAATTTCAAAAATCCATTCTGCATTTGATATGCTAAAATCTTCTGCTTGTTGAATTTTATTTTTATCATTTTCTTTTGATGTTTCTACCATAGAATATCCTAAATCAAATATTCTAATATATATTTTTTTACTTTTTGGAAAGCCTTTTGATGAATCCATAGTTATTTCAGATATTATATTTCTATTTTCTGCACTTACATTTCCTGATTGTGATGAATCATTAAGTTGTATAGTATATATATCATTTTTGTTATATTCTACTCCTATTTCTTTATACATATATGGTGTATAATTATCATGTTTTTCAGCGTTTCCTATATGCATTCTTGGTGAAACTCCATATACATTTTTTTCGTCATCATATACTGCATATCCAAATGAAAAATTTTGTGAATCTACCTTTATATCATCTTCAAATTTAAAATTAATCGTAGCTTCAAAATGATCATCTGTTACCATTAGTGAATCTACTTTTGCACTTATTCCATCTTGTGTTATATAGTCCATTTCCACATCTTCACTATAATCTTCGTCTTTAATGGCTCCTGTTCCTGTTTCATAATCTCTATGTTGATATTCTTTAAATTGGATATCCCATTGAATTTTTGCATAAATTTGATTAGATGTTACTCCTATTAATATTACTACTAGTAATATTGCTGCAATATTCAATATTTTCCTTTTATAATTTTTCATGTACTCATCTCCTTTCATTTCTACAAAAATTTGTTTATAATTGTAATCCTTATTATTAATTTGCTCCACATAGTCTTTTAATACTTTATTAATCACTTTGCATCACATCCTTTCCTAAATATTTTTTTATTTCTTTTAATGTTCTATATATTTTATTTTTACTAGTTGATTCACTAATATTTAGTTCATTTGAAACTTCTGAAATTTTTAAGCCTAGAACAAAATATAAGTAAAAAATTTTAGTTGTTATCAAGTCTTTATTTTTTATATAATCCCATACTTCTTTCACATTTTCTTTTGTAATAATTTTTTGTTCTAAATCAAATGAATCTTTAATTTCTAAAGAATTATCATTTTCGTCATCATAATAATAAACTATATTTTCTTTTTTCTTTTTATAATAATGCCTTTTTATTACGTTATTTGCTATTCCAAATATGTATTTATCTATGTTATCTATATCTAACGATACGTTCTTTTTTATTTTTCTTAATAGTTCTATATACGTATCCTGAATAATATCATTTACATCGTCTATATTATTACATCTAATTACAATAAATTTTAAAGTCTTATAATATGTTTCTTGATATATTTTTTCAAAGTCTTTTTGCTTAATTTGAGTACTCATTCTTTTGTTCCCCCTTATACTATATAATCGTTTTTTATTTTAAAAAAGTTTCATTTTTTCATTATTATAGAACAAATCGTAAAATCTTAATATTTTTAGTCTTATTTAATTTTTCTTTAACTTTGTACTTCAGCGTTTATATAAAAAAATAGATAACTTTGCATATGTACGTTATCTATTTTTTTAATTATTATAAATTAAACAAATTTAATCCTATTTCTTCGTCAAAATATCTATCAACCGTCCCATCAATTATATTTATTATCATTTCACAAGTTGCACTAACAATTGCTCTATTAAGATGTCCTCCAAATACTTCTCCTTTATCATTTCCTGCACTCATGTGTATATGTGTATAAAATTCATTATTCATTGTATTTATTGTTCCTGTTAAAGATACTATTTCAAAATTTCCTTTGAAGTTGTTTGAGTAATATTTCTTTTCTTCAACTTTAAATACTCCTACTGTAAAATCATTAGTAGCTCCTAATGCACTAACACTAGCCAATTTTATATTTTCTTTTAAAGCTATTTGTTTTATTTTTTCTAGTATTTCTTCATCCTTATCAATTCTTGCCACTATAGTATTATTAAATTTTTTATATTTCATTTTTATCACATTCCTTTCATAAACACAAATAGTTGAAAAAGAATTAACATTTAAGTGCATTTTTCTTTTTCAACTATTTATTCTAATGTATTTTTATATTATCCGCAATGTTCACAATGATGTTCTTTTAAATTACATTTCTCTTTTATTTCTTCCTCTGTTAATTTTCCTTCTTTTCTATAATAATCTGCTATTGCTTCATGTATCGCCTCTTCTGCTAAAACAGAACAATGTAGTTTTACAGGTGGTAATCCGCCTAATGAATTTACCACATCTGTATTTTTTAATTGTAATGCTTCTTCTAATGTCTTTCCTTTTATCATTTCTGTTGAAATACTACTTGTTGCAATTGCTGCTCCACATCCAAATGTTTTGAATTTTACATCTACTATAATATTGTTTTCAACTTTTATAAACATCTTCATAATATCTCCACAAACTGGATTTCCAACCTCTCCAACTCCTGAAGCATCTTCTATTTTTCCTACATTTCTAGGGTTTGTATAATGATCTACTACTTTTTCTGAATACTCCATTATTTCTTTTCCTCCTCTATAAATTTTTCCCATAATGGTGACATTTCTCTTAGTTTACCCACTATTTCTACTAAACTTTCAACTACATAATCAATTTCTTCTTTTGTATTATATTTTCCTATTGAAATTCTTAAAGATCCATGTGCTATTTCATGTGGTAATCCTATAGCAAGTAAAACATGTGATGGATCAAGTGAGCCTGATGTACAAGCACTACCACTTGAAGCACAAATACCTTTCAAATCTAGATTTAAGAGTAATCCTTCTCCCTCTATAAATCTAAATGATATATTACTGTTTCCTGGTAATCTTTTTTCCATATCACCATTTACTTTAACATATGGTATTTTTTCTGTTACTTGCTGTACATAATAATCTCTTAACTCTTTAATTTTCTTGTTGTGTTCTTCTAAATCTCTATAAGCTATTTCTATTGCTTTACCTAATCCTACAATTCCTGCAACATTTTCTGTTCCAGCTCTTTTATTTCTTTCTTGATGCCCTCCATTTATAAATTTATCGAATCTTACCCCTTTTCTTACATATAATGCTCCTATTCCTTTTGGTCCATAGAATTTATGTGCTGATAATGAAAGGCTGTCTATATTTAA
This sequence comes from uncultured Clostridia bacterium, assembly GCA_947589015.1. Lineage (GTDB taxonomy): Bacteria > Bacillota > Clostridia > TANB77 > CAG-508 > CAG-269. The sequence continues at coordinate 19,839 of CANPZF010000003.1, read as the reverse complement.
ATCTCTAACATCTATTTTTACACTTCCAACTGCTTGTACACTATCTGTGTGAAAAACTATATTATTTTGTTTAGCAATTTCTCCTATTTCTTTTATTGGTTGTATTGTGCCTATTTCATTATTTGCAAACATGATAGTAATAAGTGTTGTTGTTGGTTTTATTGCTTTTTTTAATTCTTCTAGGTTTACAATTCCATTTTCATCTACACCAATATAACTAACTTCAAAACCTTCTTTTTCTAATTGTTTACATGTTTCTAATACTGCTGGATGTTCTATTTTTGATGTGATAATATGATTTCCTTTACTTTTATAACTATAAGCTACTCCTCTTATGGCTGTGTTATCACTTTCACTTCCTCCTGCTGTAAAATAAATTTCGTTTGGTTCACAATTTAAAGCTTTGGCTACTTTTTCCCTTGCCTCCTCTATTGCTTTTTTGTTTTCTCTTCCTATTTTATATATAGATGATGGATTTCCATAATTTTCTACTAAATATGGCATCATTGCTTTTATGACTTCCTCATCTGTTTTTGTTGTTGCACTATTATCTAAATATATTGTATCCATTTTCTCACTTTCCTTTCCTATTAATTCAGTAGGAATTATACCATTTATTTCCTAGCAAGTCAATAGGAAATAAATAAAATGCCTAAATTTTTGTTAATGGTTGTTACAATTCACAGTCATGCCAGTTTTTATATTATTGACGTTTTGATAGTAGTAGTAGTATATGTACTTATTTATAAATCAACTTGTTCATTGCACTCGAAAAGACATTCTAATATACAAAATTGAGCCGCTTTCACTCAGGCCAAAAGGATGATTAATATATTCTTTTGAATGAAACGACGAATGTGCCGTGGAATGACTGTAGAAATTCTAAATAAAATCAATTAGGGAATCTCGCCTCACGAGGGCGCTGATTGATTTTATCAAGAATTTCTAAGTCATGTAGCAAGCCGAGGAGTGTAAAGAAAAAGAATATATTAATCATCCTTTTTCCGTGAACATCCCTCAATTTTGTATATAAGAATTTCTATTTCTCATTTCAATCAAGCGTTGATTTATAAATAAGTACATATACTACTACTACTATCAAAACGTCAATAATATAAAAATTAGCATATCTGTGAACTGTAACTATTATGTAGTCTTTATTAAATCTTCCAATGTCTTACTATCTACATACTCATTAATCACATTATCTAATCCCTTCCAGAAAGAATGTGTTTTACAATCTTCCTTTCTTTGGCAATCTTCTTCTGTTAAACAATATATTGGTGCTAAATTTCCTTCAGTTGCTCTTAGTATATCTCCTACTTTATATTCATTAGGATTTTTAGCTAATTTATATCCTCCATTATTGCCTCTAGCTGTTTCTAAATATCCTGCCTTATTTAGCATAGATATAATTTGTTCTAAATATTTAATTGATAAATTCTGTCTTGTTGCTATATCTTTTAAAGATATAAAATTTTCATTACCATTTATTGCTAAATCTATCATCACTCTCAATGCATATCTTCCTTTTGTAGATATTTTCATTTTATCGCCTCCTTCAAATAAAAACCTAGAATACATCTAGGTTTTATCTAATTGCTAGAATAATAATTTATATATTATATAATTTTATCCTTTTTATTATAAATTTTTAAGCTGATTTTTTTGATTCTTCATAAGCCTTTCTTACAGCTCTTGCTAATTGATCTGCACATGAAGTTCCTCTTCCTCCGCATTGTATACCACCAATTTTTTTTTCTATTTCCTCTACTGTCATTCCTTCAACAAGCCTTGGAAGTGCTTGCAAATTTCCTGGACAACCACCCTCTAAGAATTCAACATTAGTAACAACATTTCCTTCTAATGTAAATTTAATTTTTCTAGCACATGTATTTTCTGTTTCAAATATATATTCCATATTTAATCACATTCCTTTCACAGTCAAAATTATAATTATTTTTCAATTTTTACTTCTTTACGCTTTTATTAATTATGTACCATTAATATTAATTTAATACTAATCTTCTTCAATAATTTTATCTTTCAACATTTGCAAAGCTTTCTTCCTCGCACTAATTTTATTTTTTTCTTCAAAAGATAATTCTGCAAGTGTCTTTCCATTATCTAATTCAAATATTTCATCAAACCCAAATCCATTTTTCCCTTTAATATTTTCTGATACATATCCATCAATACTAGATATAGATGTAATTGTGTTTTGTCCATTTGATAATGCTATTGCTGTAACAAATTTTATTTTTCTTTTTTCTTTTGGTACACCTTTTAATTTTTCAATAATAGCTAAATTTCTTTCTCTATCTGTTCCATTGTGCCATCTTTTTGTATAAACTCCTGGAAAACCATTTAAGTATTCTATTTCAATACCTGAATCATCTGCTATACACAATCTTCCTTCTAATTTTTTAGCAATAACTTTTGCCTTTTTTATAGCATTTTTTTCAAATGTATTTTCATCTTCTTCAACTTCTATTTTGGTTAATACTTCTTCCATTGGTATTATTTTAAAACTATTCAATATTTCTTTAGTCTCTTCTATTTTACCTTTATTATTTGAGGCAATAATTAATTCATATTTATCTCTTTTTTTTATCTTTAAATATTTTTCCAAAAATGTTGCTGTCATTTTTTCTCCTTCTATTTTGATTATATTTAAAGTTCTTCAATATTTCTTTTCCTATATCACTATCATCAAATTCTGTATCATCATCATCTGTTTCTTCTTTATCTTCCTTGTCATCATCACTATCTTTAAAATATATTTCGTCATCATCATCGTCGTCATCTTCTTTTTTGTCTTTACGTTCTTTTTTATCACTTTTTTCAAATTCTATAAAATCATCATCGTCATCTTCTTCATCAAATTCTATGTCATCGTCATCATACTCATCAAACTCTATGTCATCATTATTTGTATTTTTTATTTTTTTATCACTACTATTTTTATTTTCTTTTTCAAATTTTGTCTTGCTTTCTTCTATTTTATCATCTTCGTCGTCGTATTCGTAATCATCGTCTTCATCTTCATCTTCACTTTCTTCAAAGTCGTCTTCTTCATCTTCCTCATCTTCAAAGTCATCTTCATCGTCATAAATATTTATATGTTTTATCTTACTATCTTCTTGGACAGGTTCATTAACTTCAAATTCATCAATGCTTGATTTTTCTGGTTCAACTTGCTCTAATGTATATTCTGATAAATCCTTATCAAAATTTTCTGAAACTTCCTTTAAAAATGTTTCATATATATTTTTTATACCTTCTATTCTCCAATAATTTGAATTTATAATTGTTCCTGTAATTCTTATTCTATTTACTTCTTGTTCAAAGTTCTTCTCTTTTTCTTCAATTTCCTTTAAATATGTCTTATTATATAATTCTTTATACGACTTTTTAGTTGCCTTTCCAGCAATTTCTTTTAGTATTAATTCATATAAGTTATCTATTTGTGCAATATCAGCTTCAAAATTTTGACAAGCTTCTTCCATCATTTGTTTATGTACAGTTGCTCCATTTATTGCAGTCATTCTTTCATTATCTAAGAATCTTGTTATGTAATCTTTTTTTGCTGACAAAAACTTTAACTTTACATATATATCTCTTGAAAATTTTTGATATTTAACAATTTTTACATTATCATTTTCTATTTCTTGTAAAAGCCTTCTCATCCTGTCATATACAATTACATAGCATTGTCCTTCTTCTCTTGCAATGTCCAACCTTGCTTTTATTGCTTGTTGTATTACCCCTTCATTAAATCCTACTTTTTCATCTTTACCATTATTTATCATTATTTTTGATAATTGTTCTTCAATATTTTCATCATATAAAGCTGTTTCTTTTATAGATTTTATAATTTCTTCTTCTATTTCTTTCCAGTCTTTAGTTGCCCTTTCTATGTTGTTCATATTATTAGCTTCTACTAATCTTCTCGATTTAGTATATTTATTTCTTTCACTTTGTTTTTCTATAAATTCTGTCACAAATGTTATAAAGTTTACTTTCAATGATTTCATTTCTTCATTGTTTTTTATTATGTTTTCACTAATTTGATCTAACTTTTTTTCAAGATTTTGAGGATCTTCATCTAAAGTATTAAATAGTCGATTCCTATCATCTTCTAATTTTTGATTTAATTTATAAAATCTCTCTTGTGTCTTTTGTATAGATTGTATTTCTTTTGCAACTGTATCAAATTCTTTTATTACTTGCTCTTCTTCTTTAATTATTGTTTGATAATTTTGCATTTCCTCTATAATAGTTCTAAAATTTTCATAATTAATTTTTAAGTTTGATCTTTTGTTTAATCCTAATTTTTCTTCAAAATATCTCTCAAGTACTATTGCACTTCTCTCATACATAATAAATACCTCCACCTATACACTTATACATCCTAAATATTAAAAATTATTTGCTAATATTAAAATTATTATCATTCCTATATAGCAAAAAGCAAATATTGATAAGCCAATAATTCCCGTTACGAGTCCAGCCTTTCCTGTCTTACCTTCTACTTTATTTCCAGTTTTTGCTCCAAATACTATAGCCAATATTCCTGTTGGTAACGTTATATACCAAAATAACGCGGTCACTATTGATATAATTCCTAAAACTAATGAAGATATGCTCATAGCAGAGCTTTTTTTCTTATTATCCTCCATAAATTCTCCCCCTAACTTTAATTATTTTTATGGTCATTTATTTGCATATTTTTATTTTTCTGACTTCTCATCTTGCTTTTTTATTGCTAATGAACTAATTTCTTCTAAATTTTCTAGATTATTTACTTTTATATAATCTTCTGAAACAGTATACAAATTATTATCAATATATAATCCTCTTAACAATTTTGAATTATCATAATAATATTTATTTTGAGTTGTTTTATCATGATTAATTACACCTTTCAAATTAAACCCATCTTGTAAGTTAATTTTATATACAAAATATCCTTCTGAAATATAGTTCTTATTATAATTTCTGTATAAATTTACCATACTTTCATAATTTGTTGCTTGGTTTTCTATTTCAAAGTCCTCTTCATAGTTATTTACAGGAATTGCTATAAGTTCTTTTTCTTTTGAAAATAATAGTGCTTTATGATTTGTAAGAATTGCTGAAGTTGTTCTACTGTCTCCTATTACTGTATCTGATATTTGAACGGGATTTTCTACATCAGATACATCAAATAATGCCATTTTCATTCCAGTAATAGTTGCTGTTGTAGATACTACTTTTCCGCTTGAATTTTTTCTAACTTTTTCTTGTGTTTGCATTCCAATTCCTATTATGTGATTTTCATCATATGGATGCAAATATGTACTATATCCTGGTATTTTTAGTTTTCCTAATACTTTTGGTTTTTTAGCATCACTTAAATCTATTACAAATAAAGGATCTACTGTCTTATATGTCACTAGATATGCTTTATTTTCTAAAAATCTTGATGAATACATTTTTTCGCCTTCTGCTAAGTATTCTGTTTCACCTATTAACTTCAATTTTTCATCTAATACTACAATTTTAGAACCTTTATCATTATATACTGCTACTCTTAAATTTCCATTATGTTCATCAAGTGAAAATTGATTTATAGTTTGTCCTTCAATTTTAGTTTTATTTGCAAATTTTATGCTTCCATCATTTAGTAAATTAAACTTATAAATCTTAGTATTATATCCATCATCTGTATAATCAAAATACTTTTCATCAAATGCCCCAAATATACCTTTTACTCCAAATATAGATGATATTGATGGTGCATTTGTATATCCTTCATATTCTTCATTTAGTAAATATATATTATCTTCTGAAATATAGGCATTTTCTATATCAAGTAAATATGAATTTACTTTTACATGTAATTTTACATTGTCTAAATCTACCATTGATATAAGACTTTGATTTGTTGTTTTATGATCTTTAATATATTGTATAGAACTGAATCCCGGATCTATTTTTTCTCCATTTTCACTATAATAAGTTACAATTTTATCGTCTTCTTCTTTTAGTTCTCCTGATGATATTACATATAATTTATTTCCTATGCATCTTGACGTATAATATGGTTGTTCTAATTCATAATTTTTAATTTCTTTTGGTTCTTCTTTATTAGTAATATCATATATTTTTACTACTGTAGAATTTTTGCTGTAACTATAGCTAAATCTAGTTGCCTTTACTTTCTCATATATCACTACTAATTTATTGTTATATAACATTAAATCTTCTGGTATTACATCATCATCATTTTCTACTATCTTTTTTGAAATATTTGGAGCAGAAGGATCTTTTACGTTTGTTATAATTACATTATTTTCAGATATAGAATATATATAATCCCCATCTGTTTTTATAATATCTGCTTCATCAACATTTTCTACTTGAATGTTTGTAGTTGAAAAGTCTTTTTGAGCATTAGAATTGCTTTCTGCTGAGCCACTTACTATTTGACTTGGATTTACACCTTTTACATCATAAGAATCAGTTGAATTTGCATCATCACTCTCCATAATTGAATTTTCATAATAAGATGACTTACTAAGAATTCCACTGCCTGAATTTACAGTAGACGTAGATATCACAAAACTAAAAGGTAATGTACATATTTGTTTCCAAATTGGAAATTCATCATAATAATCGTCTTGATAAATCTGTTCTAGCTCTTTTTCTGATTTTATTGTTACTAGCTCTTCTTCGTTTTTGTCATTTAAATTTTTTAAACCTACCGTAACAATTATAACTATTATTAGTATTATTACTAATATTTTTAATTTTTTTCCATTTTTCAACAAAATCCCCTCCCTCATATATTCTATATGTAAAATAAAATTATATCAAGAGTTTTTACATTTTTTCTTTAATTTTTACTAATGTATTTAATGCATCAATTGGGGTGAGCTCATTTAAATTGATTTTATCTATTTCATGAGCTACTTCTGCAAGTTTATAATTGAACATGTCAAATTGACCTTCTACTTGTTTTTTATTTTGTTGCTCTTTATTTTTTGATGATAATATATTTTTTCTTTCTAAATTTCTCAATATTTCATTAGCTTTTCCTGTTACTACTTTTGGAACGCCTGCAAGCTTTGCTACATGAATTCCATAACTTTCATCTGTTCCACCTCTTACAATTTTTCTAAGAAAAATTATATCTTCTCCTTTTTCTTTTACAGCTATTGAATAGTTTTTTATTCCTTCCAATTTTTCTTCTAATTCTGTTAATTCATGATAATGTGTTGCAAATAATGTTTTAGCACCGCATTTTTCTTTATCTGCAATATATTCTGCTACAGCCCATGCAATTGATAAACCATCATATGTAGACGTTCCTCTTCCAATTTCATCTAATATTACTAGACTATTTTGAGTCGCCTCTTTTAAAATTGTTGCAACTTCCATCATCTCTACCATAAATGTACTTTGTCCCATACTTAAATCATCTGATGCACCTACTCTTGTAAAAATTTTGTCTACAACTCCAATATTAGCTTCTGTTGCAGGAACAAAACTTCCTATTTGTGCCATTAAAGTAATTAATGCCACTTGTCTCATATATGTAGATTTACCAGCCATATTAGGGCCTGTTATTATACTTAGTCTGTTATCTTCTTTATCTAAATATGTATCGTTTTCAACAAAAACTCCTGCACCTAACATTTTTTCTATTACAGGATGTCTACCATTTTTTATATCAATAATTCCAGAATCATTTACTTTTGGCATACAATAATTCATATCTTCCGCAACTATTGCAAATGAAACTAATACATCTAATATAGAAACTACCTCACTTGATTTTTGAAGCCTTTTTATATTTTGAGCAATTTTTTCTCTTATTTTAGTAAATGCTTCATATTCTAAATTTACTACTTTCTCTTCTGCTCCTAATATTTGATTTTCCAATGTTTTCAATTCTTCTGTTATATATCTTTCTGCATTGGTTAATGTTTGTTTTCTTATATATCTTTCTGGAACTTGACTTAAAAACGATTTTGTTACTTCTAAAAAGTATCCAAATACCTTATTATATCCTATTTTTAAATTTTTTATTCCTGTTTTATTTTTTTCTTCTGATTCTAATTGTATTAACCAATTTTTTCCTTCTGTTTGTGCTTTTTTCAAAATATCTATTTCTTCATCATACCCTAATTTTATTATTCCACCTTCTTTTATAGTCATCGGTGGATCATCTACAATGGATTTATCTATTAGTTCATATATGTCTTTTAATTCATCTAGATTTCCATACAATTCTTTTAAATAGTCTGATTTACAATTCGATAGACTTTGTTTTACTTCTGGCAATCTAGCAAGTGAGTTTTTTAATGTTACCATATCTCTTGCATTTGCATTTCCATATGCCATTTTTCCTGATAATCGTTCAATATCATATACTTTTTTTAAACTTTCTACTACATCTCCTCTTAGCATAATTTCATCTTTTAATTCTTTTACCGCTCTCAATCTTTTATTAATTTCTACAGTATCTATTAACGGATCACTAATCCATCTTCTTAATTGTCTTCCTCCCATTGATGTTGAAGTTTTATCTAAAACCCATAATAATGTACCTTTTTTAGATTTATCTCTCATTTTTTCAGTAATTTCTAAATTTCTTCTGGCATTTATATCTAATGACATATATCTTGAAATTGAATATATTATAATTTTATTTATATGATTTAAAGTTGTTTTTTGAGTTTGCTCTACATATTCTATTAATGCATTAATACTAGGTATAACTAGACTAAAGTCATCTAATTGTTCAATATTTCTGCCATTAATATCTTGAAAGCTAAATTTAGAAGCTATTTTTGTCAAATCAGTATTAAAATATTTTTCATCAAATTTTGTAAAATATATATTATTAAATCTTTCTTTTATTTTACTTATTTCTTGTGTACTGCTTTCCATCATAGTATTTATTACTAATTCAGATGGTGAAAATCTTGCAATTTCATCTAATAATTGTGGAAAATTATTGTTATCTTTAATTTGTGCTGAATAAAATTCTCCTGTAGATATGTCACATACACTTATTCCAAAATATACTCCTGTTTTGAATATTGACATTATATAATTATTTTTTCTTTCTTCTAGCATATTACTTTCTACTATAGTTCCTGGTGTTACTACTTTAATTACTCCTCTTTTTACTATTCCTTTTGCATTCTTTGGATCTTCTAACTGTTCACAAATAGCTACTTTATACCCTTTAGCTATTAATCTTGCTATATAATTATCTGCCGCATGAAAAGGAACACCTGCCATTGGTGCTCTTTCCGCTTGTCCACAGTCTTTTCCTGTTAACGTAATTTCTAATTCTCTTGACACTAATATTGCATCGTCAAAAAACATTTCATAAAAATCACCCAATCGATAAAATAAAATGCAATCTTTATATTGTTCTTTTGTCTCAAGATAATTTTGCATCATTGGTGAATATTCTGCCATAATTAGTCACATTCCTTTCTTTAAGCATACATCTGATTGGAAGTTTTAATCTTCTCTCCCTTGTTCTTTTATTGGTTCGACATTTCTTTTTTGCTGTTCTATGCGTTCGATTTGTTCTTCATAGTGTTTACACAGTTGTCTATTTTTGTTTTCTTTTGCAGCTTTCATTGATTCTACAAATTTTTTTCTTCTATCTTCTAATTTTTGTTCTTCTGTTTTTATTTGTTGTGGTATATATTCTTTTTCTACTTCTTCTAAAATACTATAGTGTAAAGTTTCTCCTTTTTTTAATGATGTATATCTTTGATAAATACTATATAAATTACTATTTTTTTCTTTAATTTCTTTAAATTTTCTTTGTATTGTTCTTTTAGGTATTTCATATTTATTTTCTAATTCTTTTTGAGACATTCCTGATAATATTGATTCTCTCATTAGTTGCTCAAAATCAACTCCTTGAGCATCCTTAGGTTTATATGGATGGATTGAAACAAATTCCTGATATAATTCATTATTTGTTTTTTCAAGTTTTTGTAATTTTCTATATAAAGTATTTAGTCCCACATGTCTTTCTTTACATTCTTGTTTTACATTAACATTTTTTCCCTTACTTACAATCGATTTTATAAATACTATCCATTCTATATCGTCCATTTAAAATTCTCCTTTTAAATACCACATATGTTCAGAAACTATTTTTAGCTCAACCATTCTCCCTATTAATTCTTTGCTTCCCTCAAAAACAACTACTTTGTTGCTGTCTGTTCTTCCTGTTAACATTTTACTATTATTTTTGCTTTCTCCTTCAACCAAGACTTTTTGTATTGTATTTAAATACTTTTGATTATTTTCTTGAATTTGACTTTCTACTAATTGTTTTAATCTATCAAATCTTTTATGTTTTTCCTCTTCTGGTATCTGGTTTTGCATTTTATCTCCTGGCGTTCCTACTCTTCTTGAATATATAAACATATATACTTGTTCAAATTTAACTTTTTCTACTACATCTAATGTATCTTCAAATTCTTGTCCTGTTTCTCCTGGAAACCCTACTATTATATCTGTTGATAGTGTTAAATTTGGTATTTTTTCTTTCATTTTTTCTACAAGTTCAAGATATTGCTCTTTTGTGTATTTTCTATTCATTTCTTTTAATACTTTTGTATTTCCTGACTGAAGTGGTAAGTGAATTAGTTTACAAACTTTTTTACAATCTGCTATTGCATTAATTACATCTTCTGTGAAATCTTTTGGATGTGGAGATACAAATCTTATTCTTTCTATTCCTTCAATTTTATTTATTGCTCTTAATAATGTGGCAAAAGAGTTTATCCCTTCATATTCTTCAAAATTAATATTTTTTTCTTTTTCCACTCTTAAATATGAATTTACATTTTGTCCTAATAATGTTATTTCTTTATATCCTTGTTTTGCTAGTTTTTTTGCCTCTTCTATTATTGCTCTAGGTTCTCTGCTTCTTTCTCTTCCTCTTACATATGGTACTATGCAGTAACTACAAAAATTGTTACAACCATTCATTATTGTTATAGAAGCTTTTATATTACTATCTCTTTTTATTGGTAATCCTTCATATATTTTTCCTTCAATGTCTAATATATCTTCAATTTTCTTTTTTTCCTTTAATGCGTTGTATAAATCTTCTGGAAATCTATGTAATGTGTGTGTTCCAAATATTATATCTACAAAAGGATAGCTTTGTTTTATTTTGTCTGTTATATGTTTTTCTTGCATCATACAGCCACCTATTGCAATTATTATTCCTTTTTTCTCTTTTAACTTTTTTAATTCTCCTAATTTTCCATATAGCTTATCTTCAGCATTTTCTCTTACACAACATGTATTAATTAATGCTATATCTACTTCTTCTTGATTATCAGTTTTTTGGTATCCCATTTGCTCCATCATACCACATAGTTTTTCAGAATCATTTTCATTTAATTGACATCCCATTGTTAGTATACTATATTTTAATTTTTTATCATTATTTATTTCTTTTACTTTTTCAATAAATTTGCTTTGTATTGTTACTTCTTGTTCTGTATTCAAATTTAAATCCTCCATAACTATTCGTATTTAATATCTACTTTGGTTATTTTATTACATTTTTTTCTATTTTGCAACAATTATTTTTTAGTCGATGATAAAGATTAAAAATTTTTTATGAATTATAACTACATAAATCTGACACCCGGACACTTTTTTAAAAAGAAGACCTTAGACTATTACTTGTCTAAAATCTTCTTTCTTTTATTTTTGATTCTCATGCGTTTTATTTATACATTGCAAAAAAGCAATCCTTCTTGTATAATAAAACAAACATACAAAACACAAAGGAGGACTGCTTTTATGAAAGCATACTATAATCAAAATAAAATTTCAAGTAGTTTCGCTAAATTTTTTAAAAATTTTTCTATTTCTAAACCTCATCTTAAAAATATTTGTTTCATTATTACTGCTATGATTTGTGCTGAATCTGTTGTATTATCTGATATTTCTCGTAAATTGAAAGATGATTTTTCTCTTATTAATCTCGAATCCATTGAGCGCAGGTTCAGACGTTTCTTTTCTTCTTTTTCCTCTTTTGCTTATTCTTTCTATAATTCCTTTATTTCTCATATTATTTTCTATTTTAACATTAAACATTCTGATAAAAAAATTCATATTTCTTTTGACCACATGTTCGTTCGTGATAAATTTACTATTCTTCTTTTTTCTCTTCGTATTGGTAAACAAGGCATTCCTCTCTGGTTTCGCTGTTTCAAAGGCAAGCATAATCCTGATGCTTATTCTATGAATCTCATTAATGAAGGTATTTCGTACTGTGCTAATCTTTTTGCTGATAAAAATTATCATATCATTAGAAATATCAAACCTTTGAAGTATTCTGCTAAAGTCTTAAAAGATGTTTATTATACTAGAAAATTATTCAAAACCAATATTGTCGTTTCTAACTATTCTAACACTGATGAACCTTGGTATTTAATTACTAATGACGATCCTTCTCGTGCTATCAAAAACTACTCTTTTCGCTTTGGCTCTATAGAATCTATTTTTAAATCTCAAAAAAGTAACGGCTTTAGGCTTGAATCCACTAATACTCAAAAAATTGAACACTTTATTTCTTTGTTTACTATTATGTGCATTGCTCTTGTTTGGCTTACTATTATTGGTGTTGACTATGTAAAAAATAAACATCACTATCATCTTAAATTTCGTGATGTAAAAAAACGAAAAAACCAATCTTCTAGGGTTTTCTCGTTTTTTAATTTAGGTCTCACAATTTTCAATCTATGTTATTATAATTGGGTCAACTTTATTTTAAAATTTAATTTCGTCCTCTACCTTAATACCCGACACTTTTTTATAGAACGATTTTTACATATATAGCAATATAATTTCATATCTAAAAATTAAATTGACTAAAAACACCCTTTTTGTTAAAATATTAATACACAAAAAAAAATTTTCACGAAAGAGGGTGTTTTTATGGTCAAATTATATAATATTCAATCTAATATCGCAAGTGATTTAGCTAAATTTTTTAAATTTGTTTCTCCTAATCTTTCTAAACCTCATCTTAAACTTATTCCTTTTATTATTCTTGGTATGATTCTATCTGAATCTGTTGTTACTACTGATATTGTTAAAAAATTAAAAGGTGATTTTTCTTCGGTTAATCCTTTTTCTACTGTTAGAAGACTTGAACGTTTTTTTAATAACTCCAAATTTGATATATACTCTCTTTGGGACTCTATTATTAAATATGTTATCTCTAATTACAAGTTAAAAAATAGCAACGTATATATTTCTTTTGACCATATGTATTGTAGAAATTCTTTTACTATTTTTCTTGTTTCCCTTCGCATTGGTAAACAACGGCATTCCTTTATGGTTTAGGTGTTTTAAGGGAAATAATGATCCTGCTGCTTTTAGTCTTTCTCTTATCAAAAAAGCAATTTCTTTTACTCATAATTTATTCGATGGCAAAAATTGCAATCTAATTTTTCTCGCTGACAGATGGTTTGTTTTTAGAGATATTATGCAATATATTCAAGATCTGGGGCATGTTTATTTTATTCGTTCTAAAAGTAATCTTAGCATTTCTATCAATAATTACCAATATTCTGACCTTATTTCTTCTATTTCTGATATTGAACCTTTCTTTTCTAAATCTATTTTTTTTGATAGTGTTACAATTACCAGTTTTTCTTTTCCTTCTAAGCTTGCTATTAGCAAAACTAATACTCATAAAGAACCATTTTTTATTCTTACTAATGGCGATACTAGACAAGCAATTAAACATTATGGTTTTCGTTTTGGGAGTATTGAATTTATCTTTAAAAATCAAAAATCTAATCGGTTTTCACCTAGAAAGCACCAAAATTCGTAATATTCATGCTTTTTCTACTATGTTTGGTCTTATGTGTATTGCTCTTTTATGGTTAACTATCCTTGGCGCTGATTATTCTAAGAATAAATCTCATTTTAAACATTATTTAAAAATTCGATCTTCTAAAAAAAATGGTAAAAATCTAAAAAGAACTCTTTCTTTATTTAATGTTGGCTTAATTTTTTTTAATCTTGCCTTTTGCTCCACTAAATATTCTATCATCAAGTGTAATTTTCTGCTCTGTGACATATGAATTCACTTTAATTTCATAAAAAAATTGTTTACTATTTTACTATAGCTTTTTTGACATGTTCATTTTTATTTTTAATTTTTATGTTCAGCTTTACAAAATTGAAACAGAGCTAAATTAACATAATATTTGCTAATTTTGCTCTGTTTTTTGGATTATAAATTTCTTTCAGTCGCTTATTTTTGTCATTTATCCCTTGGTACTCTGAGGTTTAGAAAAACTGTCGGGTATTAAGGGTATTAAGCATGTTCTGTTTACAGAAAGTTGTATGTTTTCTCCATTTTTTGCTAGTTCTTGGGCGCATTTTTTTGATTCTAACCCCTTGTGTCTGTTGACTTTTAAGAAAAGTGTCCGGGTTTCAGCCACTTTATTTAACAATCTCCCACACATGTCCATTCAACTTTAATTTGACTCCAGATATAGAAACTACAGGACGCACGCCACAAATGCTGTCATTGAGGTAGCCGATGCCACCATCAGGATGCACAAGGCGCAATCCGCTGTCGTTTAATGGGTACGGATATACCAACCAGTAGTATCCTGAAGTATGAGCATCTGGCGTATAATCACTAAGTTTAAACAATCCTTTTTTCTTATCTTTGTAATCTTCAATACTATCCATATCTTTAAATGTTACTGACCTTATTCCTTTTACATTTCCACTTTTAACATCTGTTTTAAATAATTTTTCACCTGTTGGTTCACTGCTTATACCTACTACGGTTCCACTGTTCTTTATTTCTATATAACCTCCATAATTATGTGAATTACTATCATTAAATACTATTTTTCCAAAATTATTTAATAGTCCTGCTGCCGCATATATATTAGAGTTGTCTGCATTATTATTGTAACTATCATAGTCTTTTATAAATTGTTCTCTTTTATCTTTTTCACTTTCTGCCCAAGGCGCCTTTTTAACACTAGTAGGATAATAATATAATTTTGCTGGAATTCCTGTACTTATTATCTCTATATCTCCTGTATATGTTCTTTTTGCCTCATGCTCTGATAAATCTGTTAATAATCTCCAGCCTGTATTTTTTGTATATTGTGTTCCTGTATACACGTCTTTATATTCTACATCATATTGTACATAACTATTGTCTATATATGGTGATTCTACTATTATTGTACATTTTGCACTTGCTCCATATACTGCTGTGGCTGTTATTTCTGCTCTTCCTTCTTTTTGTGCTACTATTTTACATTTTTTATTTTCTTCTTCTGGCGTTATTATTATTTCTGCATCTCCACTTGTTTTTTTCCATTTTATCTTTTCGTTTCCTCCTTCTGTTTCTGCTGTTATTGTAAACTCTTCTCCTTCTTTTATTGTTTTTTCTGTTGGTTTTAAAGTTATACTATTAACTGCTGTTACCTCTTTTACTGTCACTTTACACTCTGCTGTTTCTCCTGAACATGTTGCCTCTATTGTTTCACTTCCTGCTTTTTTTGCAGTTATTTTAACACTTTTTCCACCGTCTAATTGTTCTAAATCTATTGCATCATCGCCTGTTGTCGTCCATGTTATTGGACCAGAAATACTTGTTAGTGTTGCAGTTATTGTTTCTTCTTCAGCATTCTTTTCTGTACCATTTGTTATTATTTGTAATTCTACACTTTTTTTACTTAATGTTATTCCTTCTAAAATTGTTACATTTCCATTTTCGTCTATTTCAAACGTAAAACCATCTAATTCCACAATCGTTGGTAACTTTTCTATTGGATTTTCCTCTATACTTTTTCCATCATGTTTTAATTCTGGGATATTCTTCTTTAAATTTTCATTTAACTTTCCTACATCTAATGCCATTCCATCATTTATACTTCCCATTACTTCCAATTCGATTCTTTCTTTTGCTGATGATTTATTTGTCTCTCTTGCTGCTCTTGATGCCATATTTAATATTCCATTGTCTCCAGATAACGTTGCTATACTTACTGCTGCTAATATTAGCAACACGATTATTGTGATAACTAAGGCTATTAGTGTTATTCCTTTGTTTCCATTAGTCTGAATAATATTACCTCTTCTCTGTTTCCTTTCCTTAATTTTTTGATTCATTTTTTAATCACCCTTCCTTTTTTTATATATTTCTAATTTTAATAACTTTTTTCTATTTAGAAAATTTTTTAATAAATTAAATATTTTTCTAAACACAAAAAGATAGCAACATAAATCATGCATAAAATACATGATTTACATTACTATCTTCTATTTTTTTATTTTGCATAATTTTAATTAAACTATTCTTTATTTTTCTAAAGTATAGCTCTCTCTCTCTCTCTCTCTCTCTCTTACAGCCTCAGCCTTTTCATTCGTTTTCATCTATTATATTCCTCTCGTTTCTTTTTCTTTATTTTTCTGCCTTTTAGTATAACACATATCTTTTATTTATTTCAATATTTTTTTATTTTGTAATCAAAATGTAATATTTTATCCAAAACTTAATTTTTTTCTTCGACTATCATTAGTTGAATTATCTCTAATGTTTCTGTTTGCTTATTTGCTTTAGCTAAATTTTTGTTCTTTATGCTTTTGTAATTATCCATATCTTTAACATTTATGTCTTGGTTCCTACCTTTGTTTCATCAAAATGTATTGTTGCATTTGCAATTTTAAAATCTGGTATAATGCTAATCAAGTCTTTAACTTGTTCATTATATACCATATCGTCAGTTCCATAAATTGTTCTAAAGAAAAAAATCAACCATTTCTGATTGATTTTTGTATCTATCTGTTCTATTAGTTCGAACAGATACATTGTTGGTGCGGATGAAGGGACTCGAACCCCCACGCACAGGCACTGGTTCCTAAGACCAGCGCGTCTACCAGTTCCGCCACATCCGCATATTCACTTGACAATGTATATAATAGCATATATAAGCTTTTATTGTCAAGTCATTTTTTTTATTTTTTCAACTTTGCTAACCAACCTTAACTTGTTAATAATTTCTCGAACATATTTATGTTTTTCATATATTAAAATAGACTATCAAAGCTCCTAATATAGCTATAATAAATCCTAATATTTTTAATCCATTTGAAGCTTCATTTTGATCTCCAAATCCAAAAAATTTTTTAGTTAGAATTCGTGCATCATATACCATTATAACTCCTCCCAGTATCATTAATACCGCTACTATTTTTACTATTTCTTGAAACATTTTATCTACATCCTTTTTACT
Organism: uncultured Clostridia bacterium; assembly: GCA_947589015.1. GTDB lineage: Bacteria > Bacillota > Clostridia > TANB77 > CAG-508 > CAG-269. The sequence goes on along the minus strand of CANPZF010000003.1, from coordinate 2,509 downwards.
ATATACTAATATTTTTCTACAAAAAAGTCAAATCTCTATTCTGTTTGTAAATTTGTCTTCAATTAATTGTTTTAATATTTTATTCTTATCCTTTTGTAATTTTTCATCATCACTAATAATTTTTAATGCTACACTTTGAACACTTTTTAAAATTGGCATATCTTCAAATAAATTAGCTATTTTAAATTCTGGTAAACCATGTTGCATAGTTCCAAAAAAGTCTCCTGCACCTCTTAATTCCAAATCTTTTTCAGAAATAACAAAGCCATCATTAGTTTCACACATAACCTTCATTCTTTTTCTGACAACTTCACCTTTACCTTCATATTTTAAAATACAATATGATTCATATTCCCCTCTACCTACTCTACCTCTTAATTGATGTAATTGTGCCAATCCAAATCTTTCTGCATCTTCAATAACCATAATACTACTGTTAGGTACATCTACCCCTACTTCTATTACTGTTGTAGATATTAAAATATTTACATTACCATTTTTAAAATTCTGCATTATTTCATCTTTATCTTTTTGTTTCATTTTGCCATGTATGAACTCCACTTTATATTCTGGAAATACTTCTTTTTTATATTTTTCATATAAAACTTCTACTGATTTCAAGTCTAATTCTTCATTTTCTTCTACTAAAGGACACACTATGTATGCCTGTCTTCCTTGCTCTAATTGTTTTCTTACAAATGAATTTACTCTATCTTCTATTTTTTTACTTACAGCAAAAGTTTCAATTTTCTTTCTATTAGGTGGTAACTCATCTATTATAGATATGTCTAAATCTCCATATAATATTAAAGCTAAAGTACGTGGTATAGGAGTTGCTGTCATAACTAAAACATCTGGATTTTGACCTTTTTCTACTATTGTAGTTCTTTGCTTTACACCAAATCTATGTTGTTCATCAGTTACTACTAATCCTAAATTTTTAAATGTTACATTTTCTTGAAGTAATGCATGTGTTCCTATCAATATATCAATTTCTCCATTTTCTAGTCTTTGTAATAATTCTTCTTTTTTCTTTTTAGTCATAGATGAGATTAACAATTCACATTTTATTTCTAAATCATCTAATGTCTTCTTAAAATTTTCTACATGCTGTGTCGCTAAAATTGCTGTTGGTGCCATTATTGCAACTTGATAACCTGATTTAACAGCTTTATATGCTGCACACATAGCTACTACAGTTTTTCCTGAACCTACATCTCCTTGTAATAGCCTATTCATAGATTTATCTGATTCCATATTTGTGTCGATTTCTTCTAGGACTCTCAATTGTGCTTTGGTTAATTTAAATGGTAATTTATTAATTATGTCAGACATCTTTGCATCTTTGCTAAAAGCTATTCCTTTTTCATCATTTATGTATCTATTTTTTAATTGTAATAATGCTAACTGCATTGATAAAAGTTCTTCAAAGACTAGTCTATATCTTGCTTTATCAAAATCTTTGAATTCATTTGGAAAGTGAATGTTTTGTATTGCTGTATTAATATCTTGCAAATTATATTGTTCTATAATATATTTAGGTAAAGTTTCTTCTAAATTTCCTTTTACTTCATTTAATGCATTGTCTATCATTCTTCTAATTACATTTTGTGTAAGCTGATATGTTAATGGATAAATTGGAACTATTTTTCCTGTATTAGTTGTTTTTTCATTTTCATCAAAAACAGGTGACGTGATAGTTATTTTTCCAAAAAAATTTTTTATTTTTCCATAAAATTTGTATTTTTTTCCGTTCTTCAAATTTATCCTTTAAATAACTTTGATTAAACCATATTATGGTTGCTGTTGCCGTTTCGTCTCTTACTATTAACTTTTGCATAGTTTTACCCTTTATTCTACTATTTGTAATTTTCCCACATGCTACAGCTTCAATTAGACATTCTTCACCATCTACACATTCTATTAGATTTTTAGATTTGCTTCTGTCTTCATATGTTCTAGGATAATATGTTATTAAATCTTTTAATGTATAAATTCCTAATTTATTTAATAATAATTCTCTATTAGGTCCAACACCTTTTATATATTTTACATTTTTATCTAAATCTATCATTTTATTTCCTCTTATTTGTACAATAATTATTAGTAATATTTTACCATATTGTCTTAAAAAATCAATAATATTATTGATTTAAGTTTCAGTATTTTTTGTAACTTTAGCACTTCTCACTTTTTATTCTACAATACGGCAACATGTAGTATATATATTAGTTGATAAATCAATTTGTTCATTACATTCAAAAAGAAATTCTAATATACAAAATTGAGCCTCTTTCACTCAGGCCAAAATGATTATTAATATATTCTTTTGAATGAAACGACGAATGTGCCGTGGAATGACTGTAGAAATTCTAAATAAAATCAATTAGGGAATCTCGCCTCACGAGGGCGCTGATTGATTTTATCAAGAATTTCTAAGTCATGTATCAAGCCGAGGCGTGTAAAGAAAAAGAATATATTAATAATCATTTTTCCGTGAACATCCCTC
>CANPZF010000002.1 GCA_947589015.1 uncultured Clostridia bacterium | reverse complement strand
ATTTTTGGGGGTAAGGGGGAACTATGTTTTTTTATCTATTTTTGTTTTATTTTTTTACTTTTATTTTCAAATTAATGTTTACAAACCTAAAATATGCAAAAATGCTTATATATTAATATTTGCAGTCAAGACCCAGATTGTTACACCACAGATATGTTTTGACAAAATATATTAATATATAAGCATTTTCATAGTTAATTTTTAAATCATTATCTTGTAATGCAATTTTTTTAATTTCTTTATAAGACTTGCTTCTTTTTCAATTTTATTGTAATATTATATAGTATAATTGAAAGAATGCAAAAAATTATTTTTATTTCAATAGCGCCAGAACATTTATCCAAATGTTGACGAGGTCTAAGGTTATCGAAAATTCGGCGGATGCCTTAGTGGCTATAGCTTAAAGTCAAACTATTAATTAAAAATCAATAGTAATATTGTAACAGAGGTTAATAGATTAAGCTTATTTTTGCATACCTTTCAATTCCAAAAAATTTATTTTTATAAGGAGGATACTATGTGTGGAATTGTAGGTTACATAGGAACAAAAAAAGCAAGTCCTATTTTAATTAATGGACTTATCAGATTGGAATACAGAGGTTATGACTCTGCTGGTATTTCAACAGTTGAAAAAAATGGATTATCTTTAATGAAAGATATGGGAAGAGTTAAAAATTTATATAATTTAAAAGGGATTGATGATTTAGAAGGAACTATTGGAATTGCTCACACTAGATGGGCTACTCATGGAAAACCATCTAAAGAAAATTCTCATCCCCATATGGATAACTCTAAAACCTTTAGTGTTGTTCATAACGGAATTATAGAAAATTACAATGAATTAAGAAAATTTTTAACAGACAATGGATATACTTTTTATTCTCAAACAGATACAGAAGTTATTCCAAATTTAATTCATTATTATTATAAAAAAGAAACAAATTCTGATATTTCTAGACTTTTAAAAGCAGTGCAAAAAGCTTGTTTAGATTTAATTGGAAGTTTTGCATTAGAAATACTTTGCTGTGATTTTCCAGATAATATGATAGTTGTTAGAAAAGACAGCCCTCTAGTTATTGGAAAAGGCTCAGATGAATGTTACATTTCTTCTGACATTCCTGCCATTTTATCTTTTACTAGAGACTTCTATTTATTAAAGGATTACGAATTTGTTTTACTACAAAGAGGTTCTGCTAAATTTTATGATAAAGATTTAAATGAAATCGATAAAGAAACAACTACCATTGAATGGGATGCATCAAGTAGTGAAAAAAATGGCTATGATGACTATATGTTAAAAGAAATCTATGAACAGCCAATAGCTATTAGAGAAACAATAGGTTCAAGAATTAATTCAAACTCAAAAACTGAATTTGATGAATTAAATTTTACAAAAGAATATTTATCTAGTGTAAATAAAATTTACTTTGTAGCATGTGGTACAGCAATGCATGCAGCCTTAGTTGGAAAAAATCTTATGGAAAAACTATGTAGAATTTCTTCTGAAGTTGATATAGCTTCTGAATTTAGATATAGAGATCCATTAGTAGATAAAAATTCTTTGTGCATATTTATTTCTCAATCAGGAGAAACTGCAGATACAATAGCTGCATTAAAATTATCTAAAGAAAAAGGAGCTAAAACAATATCAATAAGCAATGTTATTGGTAGTTCTCTTACAAGAGAAGCTGATTATTCTATATATACACATGCTGGTCCAGAAATAGCAGTTGCATCTACTAAGGCTTATACTTCACAAGTTACCTTACTTTCTGTTCTTGCTATATATTTTTCAGAAATACTTGAACTAAATAGCGATTTAATAAATAAATTAAAAAGTGAATTGTTAGAGCTTCCTAAAAAAATTGAAACTACATTAACATTAGCAGATAAAATTAAAGACTTTGCTATGCAAGTATATCAAGAAAAAGATATGTTTTTCTTAGGTAGAGGAATTGATGAAGCAGTTGCTAAAGAAGCTGCATTAAAATTAAAAGAAATTTCATATATTCATGCTGAAAGTTATGCAGCTGGTGAATTAAAGCATGGTGCAATTGCATTAATTGAAAATGACGTTACAGTTATAACTGTTATGACAGATTCTAAATTAGTTGAAAAAACTGTTAGCAATATTCAAGAGGTTGCTACTAGAGGTGCTAAAACTTTAGTTGTTACAAATCAAGATATAGATTGTAATCTTTTCGATAAAGTAATTCATATTCCTGAAGTACATCCTTATCTTGCACCTATAATTTCTGTTATACCATTACAATTATTTGCCTATTATATATCTAAAGAAAAAGGTTTAGATGTTGATAAGCCTAGAAACTTAGCTAAATCTGTAACAGTTGAATAATATTAAAAGAACCTTAGATTAATTACCTAGGGTTCTTTATTGTTATAATTTCTTATTTTATCCTAACATTAGTTTAACTAAAATTAAGCAAACTGTTCCTGGCAATCCTAAAATTCCTACTATTAAGCTAGTAAAAACATTAATCCCTATTGAAAATCCAAAATTTACTCCTACAAAATTTATAATCCATAAAACTATTCCACCTAATATTGAATTAACTACTATCTTTAGTATTTTTCTAATAGGAATTACAAATAATCTTCCAAATAAGAATAAAAAACAAATACAAGCCAAATAAGTAATTACATTTATATCCATTTTCCCAACCCCAAATAAAAAATGATAATAATTATCTTATTACCATTTTTATGTTTGAAATTGGACAAATATTACTTTTAAACTGCTTCCTCATCATTTTGCCATAGTCTATACATCATATCATTAATCATGTCTACTTCTATTCCCTTTGCTTTCGCTAATTTTATAAGATAATCTAATTTTGCTTGATTTGCTTTTATCTCATAAGTATAATAGTCTATTAGTCCTTCACTTGCATATTCAAAATTTCTATTTGCTATCTTTAATTCTTCTCTTGTTTTTATAATTGTTTTTATTAACTCTATTTCTTTTTCTATCTCATTTTTTTCTACCAATTTATTTTCTTTTATATATATTTCCTCTTGCATATAAATCTCCTTTTAACTAATTAAATATTATTAGTAGTATATTCACTTTTTTAATAAAAATACCAAAATTTTCATAAATATTATAATTAGATATATAAAATGAAGTAGTACATAGTTTAGTAAATACATATAAACAATGGTAGAATATAATGCTTAAAAAATTAGCTATGAAAATGCTTATATATTAATATTTGCAGTCAAGACCCGGATTGTTACACTCCAGATATGTTTTGACAAAATATATTAATATATAAGTATTTTCATAGCTAATTTTTTAAGCATTATATTGTAACATATATTAATAATTTTTTGTCAAAATACTTGTTTTTTTCACGATTTTATAGGATAATATATATGTATAGTTATATTTTTGAAAGGATATTTTTAAATGAAATTTATAGACAACTTTTTAAAAAAGTTAGGCACTAGTAGAAATACTTTTGCCACTTACATATTAACATTACTAACTGTATATATAGCCGTAGATAGAATTGTTGAAATGCTTTTAATGATATTTACTGGTGTTTCATTTTCTTACTGGGGTCCAATAACATATACATTTGCTTTAGCTTGCCCTATATTTGCATTTTTGTTTTCTGGCGCTTCAGAATTTAGTAATTCTAAAGCTAAAAAGGTAACTATGTTTTATATATATGTAATTGGGTTATATATTGTTGCCCTATCTATGTTTACACAATGGTTGAATATGGGAGTTTGGTTATTTCTTTTTTCAATACCAGATTATGTAGATTTAGTTACAGAATTTTCTGAAGTAGTTAGACCTGCATTAAGAGCTATTTCATTATATCTACCACTTATGACATTCTTCCCTCTATTCAAATGGTTATACTTTGGTGTAAATGATTCAACAGATCAAATTCGTTCAATTTGGGATTATGGTGGAATAAATTTATCTGATAAATCTGAAGGACGTGGACCTTATACATGCGAAATGTATTTATGCATTGATGATGAAACAGGAAAAACTATTACAATTCCAGAAACATCTAGATATCAATCATTATTTGTTTGTGGAGGTTCAGGTTCAGGTAAAACTTCTCTAATATATGAACCAATGATTGCCAGAGATATAGAAAAGAAATTTTTTTATAGAGAAACCTCTAAAGAATTAGCATATACTGCTCTAAAAACTAGAATTGCTGTTTTAAATAAACCATATGATAATGATTACTTAAATCAACATTTCAATTTGTCAATGCTTTCTCCTGCTTATGGAAAAGATACAGTTTATAAAGCATTTATGAAAAAAATGATTTTAGGAACTTTAAATGATGAAATTATTTATAAAAATTTGGGTATTACTGTAATGTCACCTGACTATGAAATTATTAATCATATGTCAGATGTTTGTAAAAACTTTTCATTTGATTATAAAATAATAGATCCTACAAATATGCATTCTATTGGTCTTAACCCATTTGTTTATGACAACCCTTCTAAAATTGCAATTACAATATCTTCTGCTTTAAAGTCTATGTATAATAATGCACACAGTGAAGTAGAAGAAGCATATAGAGAAGATGTAGCTATTCAAGCAATTGAAAATGTAGCAATTTTATTAAAGGAAATGTATCCTAGAATGAATGAGGGTGCATTACCTAATATGGAAGATTTATTAAAAATGCTTACAGATTTTAGTTTAGTTGAAAAAATGTGTGAAATTATGGCTCTTGATGAAAACCTTAAAGAAAAATATGCTGTCCAATTATCTTATTTTAGAAAAAACTTTTATAAAAACGGTTCCGGTAAAGAAATGACTGAAAAGCATATTTATTCTTCTGTTAGTCAATTAGATAATCTTCTTAGAATTCCTGGTGTAAAATCAATATTATGTAATAGATATAACAATATTAATTTTGATGAATCACTAAAAAATGGAGAAATAGTATTTATATGTACTAGACGTGGCGATTTAGGCTCTACTGCTCATAAAGCATTTGGTTTATTCTTCTTAATAGCTATGCAAAATGCCGTATTAAGAAGACCTGGTGTTGAAGATACAAGAGTTCCAAATTTTCTATACATAGATGAATTCCCTGATTTTATTTGTAAAGCTACTGAAGCAATGTTTACAATGTATAGAAAATATCGTGTGGCAACTACTATTTCTGCACAAAATCTAGCACAACTAAACACTCCTACTTCACGAGATAAGTTTAGAACCACAATTTTGTCTAACTGTGTTAATAAAATATTTACTGGTAATGCTGATTATCCAGAATTAGAATGGTGGTCTAATGAATTTGGTAAAAGAAGAGAATGGACATTTAAAAACGATATTAACTTTGGTACTGGAAAATATGAAGATAAACATAGTGATGTAAAATGGGAATTTGTTTCATACTTTGTTCCTGGAAAACTTCAAGGTGCTATAACTGATAAAGTAGCAGCTTACAAAGTTAAAGATATTGGTGGAAAATTATTAGTTGGAATGGCAAAATTTAACTATCTTGAATCTAAATATAAAGAACCTAAGAAAATAAAAACTTTTGATTTTGGTAAATACTCTAATGGTGTCACAACAGAGACAGAGGATGATAATTCATCTCCAGAAATTCAAAAATTTAATATAAAGAATATAAATTTTAATGATGATACTCATGAAGTAGATCCTATCCAAACAGATACAACTGATTCTAAATATCTTTTCGATAGTGAAGATGCTATAATAGTTAACCTAAAAAAAGGAAATCCAAATAATGATAATAATTATTAAAAAACACTACTATTTAATTGTAGTGTTTTTTAAATTTTCAAACCAATAAGTTCTAATACAATTCCTACTATTGCTCCTATCGAATATAATAATGCAATTATTTTTATATTTTCTTTTATACCTTTATTAGTTCTAAATAATACTGCTATTCCAACTCCTGCTCCCACTAAAAGTCCTGAAATCATTGTTGCTGCTGAAATTACATTTTCCAGATACATTTGAGCAATAATAACTGATGAAGCACAATTGGGGATTAATCCTAATAAACCTGCTATAAGTGGTCCTATAATTGGCTTATTTAGCATAAAATGTGCTATTGCCTCTTTTCCTATAAAAAATATTATTATATTAATTATTAATGTCACTAATATAATAAAAATAAATATATTAAAAGTATGTTTTAAAGATGATTTAATTATTCCATGATTACAATGGCAATGGCAATGGTCTTTTTCACATAAATCTACTATTTTTTCTTCTTCTTGCTTCTGATTTTTATTTTTTATTCTTATAATAAAATCAATTAAAAAGCCTGCTATCATTCCTATTACTAACTTTATACCTAATATTTTTAATATGGTATAAATTGGCACTGCCTCTGATATAAAAATTGGTAACATTTCATCAGATGTAGATAAATATACTGCAATTAATGTTCCGCAAAGTAATTACTCTCGCTGCATATAAATTAGTTGCAGATACGGAAAATCCACATTGTGGAAATATTCCTAATATACTCCCTATTGCTGGTCCAAATTTACCTGATTTTTTTATTGTTTCTTTTGTTTTTTCTTTTGTTTTATGTTCTATATATTCCATTAGTAAATAAGTTACAAATAAAAATGGTAATAGTTTAATACTATCTATTATAGTTTCTACTATTATTTCCCACATAATCTTCCCCTTTCTTTTTACTATTTTTATAGAATACCATAAAATCCTTTAAAAGTCAAAACTCTTAATTTTTAAATTTCAGTATTTTTTGTAGTCTTTGCACATCTCACTTATTACTCTAAAATGGAGCAAGATGTAGTAAATATATTAGTCGATAAATCAATGCTTGATTGAAATGAAAAATAGAAATTCTTATATACAAAATTGAGAAATGTTCACGGAAAAATGATTATTAATATATTCTTTTTCTTTACACGACTCGGCTTGATACATGACTTAGAAATTCTTGATAAAATCAATCAGCGCCCTCGTGAGGCGAGATTCCCTAATTGATTTTATTTAGAATTTCTACAGTCATTCCACGGCACATTCGTCGTTTCATTCAAAAGAATATATTAATAATCATTTTGGCCTGAGTGAAAGAGGCTCAATTTTGTATATTAGAATCTCTTTTTGAATGTAATGAACAAGTTGATTTATCGACTAATATATTTACTACATCTTGCTCCATTTTAGAGTAATAAGTGAGATGTGCAAAAACTACAAAAAAAATACTGAAATCTAAGCCTTCCATTTTATGTTAAATTATGTTATAATATATAAGAGGTGATTTTATGGCTTATACAGTAAAAAGTCGAGATGAATTTCAAACTTATTTAAAATCTGTCACAGTTTTACCAACATATGATGAAGTATGTATTGACAAATTTAATTCTTCATCATTGTTTGAATTATATGAATTATTTATCACAATCGTAGATGACAAACAAATTTCTCCGAAAATGCAAGAAAAATTAAAAAATACATTAAAAGAAAACTTTTCTGAAGAAATTTGTTCTTTGTTGAGCTTTCCTATAGAAAAAGAAACAACAATTAATAAATTAGAAATTCTTATAAAAGATAAATTTTTAGAATATTATGAATCTTCTAAAACTACTCCTCTTTCTAGCCAAGAACAAAAAGAATTTGATCAATTAAAAATTATTGTAGCAAAAAAATTTCCAAAAGTATTTATGGAATTAATTAAAGAAGATAAAGATCCAAAAGAATTTTCAAAAGAACTTGATTTTATAAGGCATAAATTTGAAGATACTCTTGATAATTATATTATGCATCATGAAAAATCACAAAGTGACCAAGACATTATAACGGCAATATACACTATGTTAAAAAGTACACTCCCAGACGTTCATACACATGAACCTTCTAGACAAAAGTCTCATGAAAGTGTTAAAGCTAATGCTGTAAAAGAGTTAACCCAAAGTCTAAATAGCATTACTTCTTCCAATATTGGACAAAATATTACTCTTAATGATTTAGAAGATAATTTCGATTTGAGTAAAATTACAGACGACTTTGTAGGTTCTACTATAATTATAGACTATATTCCATCTGTTACAGAATTTGATGCAATTGTAAGTGTAGATGAAGCCGAAAATTTCAATATTGACCAGATACTAGAAGTATTCAGTTTAAGTAACCAAAAAATTAACAGTTCTCAAGGTAAAGTTCAACAATTATTTGAACTTGCAGAAAATCTTGAAAATATACAAGATGAGAATACTATATTTTATCGTTCTTTATCTAGATTTTTGCGTAATCCTTTTAACTTCATGGACTTTAATAAAGAACAATATTTGCAAACCAAAATCGAACTATTAGCACATCTTCAAGATACCACATTTCAAAAGTGTTCTGAAGAATATGAATACATATCTTCTGGAAAAGTTACATACACGTGTTTTTCAAAAATTCTTCAGTCTACTATTGATGAATATAATTCTCTTTCTAAAACAGATGATGCTTCAAAAGATTTATCTGAAGATGAACATACAATGTTACAAGAAGAATTACTTGCTTTAAATTCTGAACTAAAAAATCGTATTTATGATAAATATCAGACTTTGTTTGCACTAGTTTCTATTAATAAACTTTTCAATGATAAGAACTTTACAAGAGAAAACGTTTTAAGAGATTACTTAAAAGCTTGTTCATTATCTGTAAAAACATCATTAAAAAGAAATGGTTTTGTTTCTTTTTATGTCATTATACAAATGCCAGACGGTCGAAAAATCGAAATACAACTTCAGACTTCTATGCGATTTAAGGATTCTAAAATTGGACGTTCTGATCATAGCCTTATGGATAATAAACAATTAGATATCTCTCAGTTCTTTGAATTAAATGACTCTTTTGATCGAAAGAATCCTAACTACTCAAAAATATTAAGTTCAATCATTAAAATACTTGATAATACTACTGTTGCTGAAAGAAATAGATTATTCTCTACTCCTACAGAACTTTTATCAAATTCTGAAAAGAAACTAAAAAGAAACTTAGAATTTGCTCAAAAAAGTATTCAAATAAAGGAAAACGGATATCAAAATGAGTACACCATCCCAAGTGAAGATGGAATTTCACGAATTCCTGTAAAAGGAGAGCGTTATTCTATTGAGGAATATTTACCAATATTTGCCTCATATCATTCTCCAGAACTATTTGCTGTTTCCTCTCCTCATTCACGTGTAAATGAAAACACTGCATTTATTAGTATAAAGAGTTACATAGATAATTTTAGAGAAAGACTTTTAAAAACAGATTCTACTACTTGTCTTGCTAATATGTTATTAAATCGTTTAAAAAAGATTGATCATAAAACACTTAATAAATATTCATCTTACCTTCCTGTCCAAAATCCGCCTCCTCAAAAACCTTCTTATTCTAATTCAGTATCTGAAATTAAAGAACATCTTGAAAATGAAAGAGATTAAAAAATATCATTACAAAAAGGAAAATCATGTTTGATTTTCCTTTTTTATCTTCTCCTATAACATCCTGAAAATGCTCCCATGTTTCCATTATTACTATTAGGAATTACATTAATTCTAGCACTCACTACATTATTATCATTATTAGAACAATTACAATTGTTATCATTGTTTCCATTGTCTTGATTATTTGACATACAGTTACTATTTACTGTAAGTAAGTCATTTGTTACTCCATTGCACCCATTACTACTAATTGTAAGTAAATTTCCATTGTTAGAATTTAAACTGTTACTACTAATTGTTAATAATTCATTATTCGTATTAGTTGGCTGTGTATTATTACAACTGCATTGACAACAATTACACGTTTTTCTATTTCGTAAAAATCTACATATTAAACAGACAATTACTGCTGTTATATAACTAATAATTGTATAAACAATAGTTGCTACCAAGAAATTCAAATTAGAAATTACAAAAGTAACAATTAAAAATATTGCAAAAATAACTGCAGCTACTAAAGCTGGCCATCTCAAAATTCTCTGTAAAGCAATTGAAATAATAATTACTGCTATTGGCAAAGCAAAAAATATAAGTAAATTATTCATAATACAATCCTTCTCCTTTTTATATTTACTATATATTATGCTTCTTGTTACAAATTTGCTAATTGACAAAGTAATTTTATATTCAATATTTTTATTTATATACTCTTTTAAATTAAGCGATTTTTTATAAAAACTTTCAACAATATTTAAGCCTAAATATATTCTACATTAACTAAAAATAATCCTTGAGGTGGTAATGTTTTTCCTGCCTTTTCTCTCTTCTTAGATTTTATTATATTCGGAATTTCTTCTGCTTGTATTTTTCCAATTCCTACATCAACTATGGTTCCTGCAATAATCCTAACCATATTATATAAAAATCCATTTCCTGTTAATTCTATTAAAATCTTTTTATCTCCATTTTCTTCTATTTTTTCTATAATATCAGCTTTATAAATTGTTCTTACACTGCTTTTACTACTAGTTCCACTTGCTTTAAATGCTTTAAAGTCATGCTCTCCCTCAAAATATTTTATCGCTTTTTTCATCTTGTCTACATTTAAATCCATTGGAATATGAGTTTCATAATTTCTATAAAGTGCTGTTCCCATTTTTGAATTATTTATAACATAGCGATATGTCTTTTTTTTGCAACTCAAGCGACTATGAAATCTTTCATCCACTTCTTCTGCCAATTTTATCAAAATAGATTTTTTTAAATTTGAGTTAATAGCAATAGCAAATTTTTCAATAGGAATATTAGAATTCGTTTTGAAATTGGCTACTTGTCCGAATTGCATGAACTCCACTATCTGTTCTACCAGATGCCATTAGTTCTACTTTTTCACCTGTTATATTCTCAATTGCTTTCTCAATAGTTCCTTGTATATTTAATTTATTTGGTTGTTTTTGCCAACCATTAAAGTCCTTTCCGTCATATTCAATTACTAACTTTATATTTCTCATATTTTATATTCCTTTTTTGTTTATATTTATAAAAAGTTGATATATTATTATATCAACTTTTATACTTAATTATTTTCATTAGTTTTTTTCTCTCTTTTAAATTTTTGACTTAGTTCTTTTAATCTATTTTTTCTTTCTTCGTAGTTTACTGCAAATCTTTTTGTGACAATATTGCTAATTAAAATTTTCTTTAAAACATCTTCTCTTACATCAGCAATTAGTGTTCCGTCTTTTGCTACAGATATTTTTCCTGTTTCTTCTGATACTACAACTACTATACTGTCAGATTCCTTAGATGTGCCAATTGCTGCTCTATGTCTTGTTCCCAATTCTCTTGCAATATCTTTATCTGATGCTAATGGCAAAACACATGCTGCCGCTGTAATTTTATTCCCAGAAATTACTACTGCTCCATCATGCAAAGGTGTTTTAGGTTCAAATATATTAACTAGTAATTGTGGTGAAACATCTGCATTTATTGGAATACCCGTTGCCACAATATCTTGAATTTTTATATCTCTTTCAAATACAATTAATGCTCCTGTTTTTGTTTTAGCTAATTCTGTTACTGCTATTACAACTTTATAAATATCTTCTTTTGTTTTTGTAGATAAATCTTTATCTATACCAAAAAACCTAGTCAATTTATTAGTGCCAAGTTGTTCTAAGGCTCGTCTTAATTCTGGCTGGAAAATTACTATAATTGCAATGACTCCTAAGTTCATTATTCCTGTTAATATCCAATTTAATATTTTAAAATTTAATAGCCCACTTACCCATGTTGCAATAATTAACAAAATTATTCCTTTTATTAATTGGCCAGCTCTTGAGCCTCTTACTATTCTAAAAAAGCAATAACACAAAAATAATACTATTGATATATCTATTATTAAAGTTATTAATTCAAATGGATTTTCTTGTAATGATTTTATATATGTTAATATATTTTCATTAAAGAAATTTTCCCAATTCATTCCTAAATTAATTACCATTTATTACTCCTTTTTTATCTTATTAGTGAAAAAATAAGTGATGCTGCTGCTGTTGCTATCATCATTAATGCTAATACTCCTGCCATTACTTTTACAAATATTTGTCCTTTATCATAACTTTTTTGCTTTTTATTAACTTCATTTGTTTCTTTTTTTGCATTTTTCATCTTTCTTGCATTTCCTTTCTTATTTACAAATTTGGTCAAATAAAAATTACATTTTTATTTTTACTTCCTTATTTATTATAACATATTAAATAATTTTTTCAATCCCTATATTATTTAATTTTCGATTTTTTGTTACATGATAATGGTTATAAACTTAGAATATGGAAAATGCTTATATATTAATATTTGCAGTCAAAACCCAGATTGTTACACCCCAGATATGTTTTGACAAAATATATTAATATATAAGCATTTTCATAGCTAATTTTTAAACCATTATCTTGTAACGATTTTTTATTGCTATTTAAACAAAATGTATATATATACACAATTGGGCCAAAAACTACATTAAAACTTCTATTACAGATTGCTTTTTTTCTATTTTCTCTTCTCCTACTTTTATACTATCAATTAATTGTTTTTTTGATTTTTGGATTTTCTCTTTATCATTTGTGTGAATATATGCTATCAGCTCACCTTTTTCAATAAAATCTGTCACTTTTTTTTGCAATACAATTCCAGCTGAAGCATCTATATTATCTTCTTTTGTTATTCTTCCTGCACCTAAATTACATGCTATCTTTCCTACATTAAGTGCATTTATTTCTTGTATATATCCTGATTTTATACTATATACTGGTTCTATATAAGATGCTTTTTCAAATTTTTCTGTATCTTCAATATATGAAATGTCTCCGCCTTGATTTTTAACTAGTTCTAGAAACTTATTAAAAGCATTGCCATTACTAATATTTTCTAACATTTTTTGTTTATTTTCTTCTATATTTTCACCTTTACCTGCTAATTTTATCATATATGAACCCAATTCCAAAACAACTTCTTTTACATCTTCTGTGATTTTTCCTTTTAAAAATTGTATAGCTTCTATTACCTCTAATGTATTTCCTACTGCATGTCCCAAAGGTTCGTCCATGCTAGTCAATACACAAATTGTTTCTCTATTAACCATTTTTCCTATTGTTATCATTTCATTTGCTAAATTCCTTGCATCTTCTATATTTTTCATAAAAGCACCTTTACCACATGTAACATCTAAAACAATCTTTTGAGCACCACTTGCTATTTTTTTGCTCATAATGCTAGAAGCAATTAACGGAATACTTTCAACACAGGCAATACTATCACGTAATGCATATAATTTTTTATCTGCTGGTGCTAAATTCATAGTTTGAGAAATCATACTAATTCCTATTTTTTCTATATTGTCTATAAATTGAGGTATATCAATGTTGGTCTTATATCCAGGAATTGACTCTAATTTGTCTACTGTTCCTCCAGTAAATCCTAAACCTCTTCCTGACATTTTAGCAACAGTAACACCTAATGAAGCAACTATTGGTAATAAAATTAAAGAAACTTTATCTCCAACTCCTCCTGTTGAATGTTTGTCCACAATAATATCTCTTATATTAGATAAGTCCAACATTTCTCCAGATTCTGACATAGCTAATGTTAAATTAGCTGTTTCGTCTTCAGTCATTCCATTTAAATAAATTGCCATTACAAGACTCGCCGCCTGATAATCTGTTATTTTTCCTTGCGTATATCCTTTAATAAAGAAAGAAATTTCCTCTTTTTCTAATTTATTTTTATCTCTTTTTTTCTCAATAATTTCTAAAATATTCATATTTAATTGCATTCCTTTCTTCTTTACTTGTTTTTACTATATTTTTGTGCTATAATCACTATATTATACATCATAGGAGGTGGCATGTATGCGGAAGTTGCTAAATGTTATATTTATAGCAACTGTTTTTTTGATTATCTCTGGAAAACTCACAACATTCAGAGATAATGAGGAAAATGACGGATTTGCAAAGTGTTTTTTTAATTAAATCTGTCAGAAGCAGGCAGGTACTGAAGAAATCTAGTGCCTGCCTGTTTTTATAATTCCTATTTATTATACAAAGTTTTTAGTAAAACTTCTTCTATGTATTGGACAAAGCCCAAATTCTTTTATTGCTAATATATGTTTAGCTGTTCCATAACCTTTATGTTGAATAAAACCATATTGAGGATATACACTATCCCATTCTCTCATAATTCTATCCCTTGTTACTTTCGCTATAATTGATGCTGCTGCTATACAATAGCTTTTGGCATCTCCTTTTATAATAGATTGATATGGTACTCCTTTAGTATCAATATTTGTTAAAGCATCTACCAAAATTAAATCTGGTCTTATATCTAACTCTTCTACTACTGTAGTTAGTCCTTTTTTAGTTGCATTTAATATATTTATTTCATCTATAACATCTTGCCCTATAATTGCAACAGAATAGCTAATTGCTTCATTTATTATAATATCATAAAGTTTCTCTCTCTTTTTTTCTGATACTTTTTTTGAATCATTAACTCCTTCTATCATTGAATCTTCTGGCATAATAACTCCTGCAACAACTACCGGTCCTGCTAATGGTCCTCTACCTGCTTCATCTATGCCACATATATTTTTATTTCCCTTTTCATGCCATTGTTTTTCTATTTGTTTTAAATTAGTTAGTCTTTCTATTTCTTTTTCTTTCATTATTATTCCTCTATTTGTTCTATTTCAGTTAAAGAATGTTTGTTATCAAATCCTACAGTGTTATATACCTCTACTTTAAGATTTGTTTCATCGAATCCTACTACATAATATCCTGTTCCTTTCCCCTCTGTTACATTATTTAATCCTGCTGTTTCTAAAGCCTTTTGTTGTACATAATAATACACTATATTATCTGAATTTTGTAATGATCCTACTAATTGGCTTACCTCTCCTGGTGAATCACCAGGCTTTGCTAATCCATATTTTTTTTCATATATTTCACTTCTTATCTGTTCAATATTATTTGTTGTATCTCCTGGTCCTTTTTTAAAACTCACTTCTTCTACATATTCTTTAGCTTTAGCTTGTATTAACAACATATTTGTTTTTATACTTTCTAATTGTGCTTTTTTTATTATATCTGTTCCTGCATTTATTCCTATTGATGCTATAATTAACAAAACTGCTACTGTTATTACTAATGCCATTAATGTTATTCCTTGTTCTGCTTTCTTTCTCATTAAATCACCTTTTTCATATAATTTTCATAATAATTATATATTTAAGTAAAAACAATTTCAAGTATAATTTATAAAATTTATAAATATTAAGTTACTGCATAGTTACTAGTCAGCCATTCTATACACATAATTTCAGAAAAATGCCTATATATTAATATTTTTTGTCAAAACATAGCTAGGGCATAACAATCATGGTCTTGACTGCTAAATATTAATATATAGGCATTTTTAATAATTCATATTTTTCAAGGCTGACTAGTAACACTGCATAATAATCAAATCTTTGATGTAATTACTCAATTAACAATGTTGACATCAAAAAAACTATATTTTTTCACATAAATTTCACAAATGTATTGTATTATTATTTTAAATTAAGGTATTATATATATAATAAAAAATAGGAGGTCTTTCAAAATGGAAGAAAATCAAGAAACATCATTTAAAACTGTAAAAAATCCAAATTCATATAAAACTGTATATGAAACTTCTAGTAATAATACTGTAAAATCAAAAAATGGATTTGGTAAAAATGTTTTATTGCCATTCTTTAGTGGGGTTATAGGTTGCTCAGTAGTAATAGGAACTTGTTTTGGAGTTCCATCTATAAGAGATTCACTATTATCTAATTCTAACAATGTTTTAGAAAGTAATAATAGTAATAACAATAATATTTCAACAGGTTTAGTCAGTCAAACTTCTCTTTCTCAGTATTCAGATACATCAATATATGCAGCTAATAAAATACTTCCTTCTATTGTTGGTATAAAAGTAGAATATACTGTAAATTCTGCTCTATCTATTTTTAGTAACCAAACACAATCATCTTTAGCTACTGCTAGTGGTTCAGGTATTATTATTAGTGAAGATGGTTACATTTTAACTAACAATCATATTGTTTCAACTTCTTCAAGTGAATCATATTATCAAGTTTCAGATGCTAATAAAGTAGTTGTAACTTTATTTAATGATGAAACTGAATATGAGGCTAAAATTATTGGAAAGGACGAACAAACAGACCTAGCTGTTATAAAAATAGAAAAAACAGGTCTTGCTAAAGCTGAATTTGCTGATTCAGATAGTATAAAGGTTGGAGAATTTGCAATGGCTGTTGGTAACCCTTTGGGAATGCAGAGTAGTATTACTTGTGGAGTTATAAGTGCAGTCAACAGAGAAGTTACAGATTCTGATGGTAAAAAATTTGTTTTAATACAAACAGATGCTGCTATTAATTCTGGTAATAGTGGTGGTGCTTTAGTAAATAGTGAAGGTAAAGTAATTGGTATTAATACTTTAAAACTTTCTGGAACTGGTATTGAAGGAATGGGATTTGCTATTCCTATAAATTCTACTACTGAAATTACTTCAGAATTAATTCAATATAGTAAAGTTAGAAGACCTTATATTGGAATTTCTGGAATGGATTTAGATGAGAAAACCGCTAAAACTTATAATTTAGTTAAAGGAATATATGTAAAATCAATTGATGATTTTTCTGCTGCTGAAAAAGCTGGATTAAAAATCGGTGATGTAATCATTGAAGCTGATGGTACTAAAATTACCTCAATGGATGAATTAAATAAAATTAAAAATTCTCATAAAATTGGCGATGAAATGAAACTTAAAGTTTCTAGAGATGGTTCTGAAAAAGATATTAGTCTTACATTAGGTGAACAACCTTAGCCAATATAAAAAATATAATCATAATTTTTCTTATATTTTCACTTTGAGTTCACACAATGTTCAAAAATAATTGTTATATTATATTTGTAATCAGCTAAAACTGATTTAAATTAAAAACATCCCCTTTTATTTTCAAAAAGCGATTAATATAAAAAATATTAATCGCTTTTGCATTTTGACGTAATAAATTATAATGTACTGAATCTTCCTCTCAATGGCTTATTCACTTCTTTTATTTTACATACAATATTATATTTTTCATTATATAATTACAATATCATATTCACTAGTAATGTGATCATTTCCATATGCAAAAATCAAATATATTCTATCTCCTTTTACAAAAAAGTTTTGTATATTGTTTATTTCATACATTTCATCTTCAATATTCCTTTTAAAAACACTATATCCCATGTTATTTAAACTTTCTGCGATTTGTTGCTCCTCTTTTATTTTTTCATTTATTTTATTTTGTATCTCTGCTTTGTCTAAACCTTTTCTATTTATAAGTTCACTTAAAGAAATTTCTTTATTATGTTCTAAATCATATTGGTACGTCTTTATAATTGTCCTTTGTGCACTTAAATTTTCTTTTAAATCAGAGTAAATTATTAAATATAAAATTTCATTATCAATTATTGCTTCATATCTTAATGAATATATAACATTTGTATTTTGTTCATTCTTTATATTTATTACTTTTTGAACAAAGTCCTTTTCTATTTGCTCATTATATTTTCTTGCAATTTCATTATCAATATTAATATATGGTATATTGACATTTATATTATATGCATTTTCTTCTGTTTTTTCTAGTCTATATTTAGTATATATTATATCTTTGTCTTCTTCTACTTTGTCCGTACTTTTTTGATAATTATTTTCTAATTGATTTTGAAATAATTTTTGAAATTCACTCCTTAGTTTTTCTTCCTCTATTTCATCCTGAACATTATTATGTGTATTTTCAGAAATTATTTGTTCTATTGTTTTACTATCATTTTTTGAAATTGCTAATATTATAATTGATAAAATACATGTCATTATAGAAACAATATATAATGCAATATTCTTTTTATTTAATTTTTCTTTTTCTGGTATTGTTACATTCATTTTTATCAGTTTATGCAGTTTTTAGAACTAACACATTTACCTCCTTTTTATCATTAGAACAAATTTGAAATCCTTAATGTCTTGAACCTTTTTAATTTTCTCCAGATTTGTTCTGCACGAAATTGATTTATGTGATTTTCTGTGCTTCTACTTTTATATAATTATAACATTTATATATTTATATTTCAATGGATGGCTTGAATTTTAGTTTCGGTATTTTTTGTAACTTTGTTCATTACTTTCAAACATTGATTTATCAACTAAATATATACTATATGCTACCGTGTTGTAGAATAAAAAGTGATAAACGCAAAAGTTACAAAAAATACCAAAACTTAAATCAATGATATATTGACTATTATGGCATTTTGATATATGATATAATATATTATTATATAGAAATGAGGAATTTTAAGTATGTTATGTTCAGAATGTAATAAAAATCCAGCAATACTTTTTTATAAAAAAATAGAAAATGGAAAAGAATCTATGGAAGGTTATTGTTATGACTGTGCAAAAGCTAAAGGAATCAATCCCAATGAAGTTTTATTTAGACAAAACGAAATATTGTCTGGTGATAAAATAAATTTAAATGATATGACAAAACAATTTGAAAGCATTTTCAAAGATTTGTCAGAAAACATTAATTTGGAAGATATAGAAAATATAGACGGAGCAATAACATTTGATAATACTGATAGTGATGATGAAAATACTCCAAAAATAGCTGGTGCTGCTATCCCTATCGGTTCTATTTTCTCAAATTTTTTCAAAAATGAAAACCAGAAACAACAAGATGAAAATGAAAGTAGCTCTGGTAGAAAAAGAGTAAAAATTGAAAAAAAGAAAAATATCAAACCAAATAAAAAAAAGAAATTTTTAGATACATATGGTATTAATTTAACAAATAAAGCAAAAAATAATGAATTAGACATAGTTATTGGTAGAGATAAAGAAATTCAAAGAATTGTTCAAATATTAAATAGACGTTCAAAAAATAATCCTTGCCTAATAGGTGAACCTGGTGTTGGTAAAACTGCAATAGCTCAAGGATTAGCAATAAAAATAGCTAATCAAAATGTTCCTGCTAAACTTCTAAATAAAGAAGTTTATTTATTAGATATGACATCTATTATTGCCGGTACTCAATTTAGAGGTCAATTCGAGTCTAGAATGAAAGGTATTATTGATGAATGTAAAGAATATGGTAATATTATTCTAGTTATTGATGAAATTCATAATATTATTGGTGCAGGAGATGGTGAACATTCAATGAATGCAGCAAATATTTTAAAGCCTGCTCTTTCTAATGGTGAAGTTCAATTAATTGGTACAACTACTTTAAAAGAATATAGAAAATATATTGAAAAAGATTCTGCTTTGGAAAGAAGATTCCAACAAGTTCTTGTTGAAGAACCAGATATTGAAGATTCTATTGGTATTCTAGAAGGAATCAAAAAATATTATGAAGAATATCACAAAGTAAGGATATCTTCAGATGTAATACGTCAGGCAGTTATTATGTCTGAAAAATATATACACGATAGATTTTTGCCAGATAAAGCTATTGACATTTTAGATGAAGCTTGTTCAAGAATTAATTTAGAAAACAAAGAACTATATAAATTAGAAATGTTAAAACAAGAACTTACACAAGTTCAAAATGAAAAAGAAGAAGTTATTGCAGCTGATTCTACAGAAGATTATCAAAGAGCAGCAGACTTAAAAACTCGTGAATGTCAACTAATTGAAGAAATTGATAAAATAAATAGTAAAATGAAATTAAAGCAATTAACTGTTCAAGACATTGCAAATGTAATTGAGAGTTGGACAAAAATACCTGTTAAAAAAATAACGGAAGCTGAAACTCAAAAATTATTAAACTTAGAAACAAATCTTCATAAGAGAATTATTGGGCAAGAAGAAGCAGTAAATGCTGTTTCTAGAGCCATTAGAAGAAATAGAGCTGGTTTAAAAAGCACTAAAAGACCACCTTCATTTATATTTGTTGGCCCAACAGGAGTTGGTAAGACTGAACTAGCAAAAAGTTTAGCATATGAAATGTTTGGAAATGAAGATTCCATTATAAGAGTAGATATGTCAGAATATATGGAAAGTCACTCTACATCAAAATTAATAGGTGCCCCTCCTGGTTATGTAGGTTACGATGATGCTGGTCAATTAACAGATAAAGTAAAAAGGAAACCATATTCTATTATACTTTTAGATGAAATTGAAAAAGCTCATCCAGATGTATTTAATATTTTATTACAAGTATTAGATGATGGCAAATTAACAGATAGTCAAGGAAACACTGTCAATTTCTCCAATACTATAATCATTATGACTTCAAATGCTGGCTCTCATTTAAATAATAATTCAATTGGTTTTGGTGGCAATACCATAAATAAAAATAAAATCATAGATAGCTTAAAAGAAGTATTCAGACCTGAATTTTTGAATAGAGTTGATGAAATTGTGTCTTTTGATCCTTTAACTAAAGATCAATTATTGCAAATTATTGATTTGATGTTAAAAGATACTGTTGCTGCTTTAAAAGAAAAAGACATTACAATGGATATATCACCAGATGCTAAAAACTTTATTTTGGAAAAAGGTACTGATATTAAATTTGGAGCAAGACCTTTAAGACGTGCAATTCAAAGATATGTGGAAGATGAAATATCTGAAATGATATTAAAATCTGAGCTTTTAGATGGTCAAACTATATACATTGATAAAAATAATGATGAATTAAATTTTAAAGTTAAATAGGAGTTTTTTATGCTAAAACATATACCAAATATATTAACATTAATTAGATTTTTATTAATACCTTTTATTGTACTATATATATTGTCTGGTAATTTTATTGGGGCATTTATCTTTTTTACTATATCAGGAATTACTGACATAGCTGATGGTTTTATTGCTAGAAAATTCAATCTGATTTCTAATTTTGGAAAATTAATGGATCCATTAGCTGATAAATTAACTCAAATATCAACTCTTACTTCTTTAGTTTTTACCAAAATTATACCTATATGGATTTTAATAATTGTTTTATTAAAAGAATTTATTATGATTGTTGGTGGTGCCTTTTTATATGGTAAAGATGTTGTTGTATATAGTCGCTGGTATGGCAAATCTGCAACGGTATTATTCTATTTAGCTATAGTAGTTTCATTATTTAATAAACAATTTGAATTAAATAATTTTTGGACAAATTTGGATATGTGGATTTACTGTATAGCTATTGGCATGACAATGTTTGCTTTAATAGCATATGTTTGGTCTCTATATCATAATGGTTTTATTGATAAAAAGGATTTAAATAAAGAAGTTACTGTTAACAAAAAATGAAAAGTAAAATAAAGTTGATATATATTAATATGTATCAACTTTATTTATATAAATAAATTATTCTAAAATTTCTCAAATTCTTTATTTTCTAATTCTCTTATACTCTTTACATTTTTTACTTCTAAAATTGATTTTTTAATTTTTTCTAATTTCTCTTTAGTTTCAATTTCCATTACTATTATTAAAAATCCTTGCTTGTTTTCTTTCATTTCTGATTTTAATGCTAAGACATTTGTATTAGTTTCTTGTATACATTTTGTAATATCTAAAGCCAATCCATTCCTATCTTCTATTTCTATTTCTAGTGTTACAATTCTATTTTTTTTCTGCTGTTCCATTTTATCCAAATGTTTTATTAATTCATTTTTAGCTTTAGCTGTTTTTATATATTCTAGCCAATTTTCATTTGGCATTAATTCTCTTTGCGATGTTATTATTTCAACAATATTTCCACTTTTTAAAGTTGTTATTACTGGCATATTAACACTATTTATTTTACATCCAATTAAATGATTTCCAATTTCTTCACTTATACTATAAGCAAAATCTATTGCGGTTGCCCCTTTTGGTAGCACTCTAATTTCTCCTTTAGGTGTAAAAACGTATACTTCATCTTCAAATAATTCTGTTTTTAATGTATTTAAAAATTGCTTAGGGTCATTAATCTGCTTTTCTAATTCTAATGAATTTTGGATTCCAGAAAGCTTTTCTTTAAATACACTTTCATTCCCTTCTTGCTTATTAGTATTTTTCATATATGAAAAATACGCAGTAATTCCATATTTTGAAATTTTGTTCATATCATAACTACATATTTGTGCCTCAAAAATTACTCCTTTTTCACCTAATAAAGTACCATGTATAGCTTGATACATATTCATTCTAGGCACTGCTATATAATCCTTAAAAGTTCCCGGTAGTAGTTTATATAGTTTATTTATAATCCCCATAACAATATAACAAGTCTGCTTATTTTTTACTAATATTTTTATAGCAAATAAATCTTTTATTTCATCTAATGTTAAATTTTTGCTTTGCATCTTTTTATATAAATTATATAAATGTTTTGTTTCTATTGAAATTATTGTTGGTATTCTTTGTCTTTTTAATTCAATCTCTAATCTTTTTTTAGTTTTCTGTAAATTTTCTAATTTTTCCTCTTTTTTCTTCTCTACTTGTTCTAGCAAATTTTTATATTCATCTGGATACAATATTTTAAAACATTCTTCTTCTAATCTGCACTTTATATCATATAATCCAAGCTTATTAGCAATCTGAGCATATACTTCCAATGTTTCTTCTGCTATATATATTTGCCTATCTCTTTTTAAATGTTCCAAAGTCATTGCATTATGAAGCCTATCTGCAATTTTCAGTAAAATCACTCTTATATCTTTTTCCATTGCCACAAACATTTTTTTATAATTTTCGGCCTGCTTTTCTTCTACTGTATCAAATAATTTTCCCAATTTTGTTACACCTTCAACAATTTCTGCAATACCTTTTGAAAATTCTTTCTCTATATCTTCATATGTGGAATCTGTATCTTCAACTACATCATGCAATAATGCTGCACATATAGTATCTGTATCTAAACCTAAATCTGCTAAAATATATGCTACATATAATGGATGTATTATATATGGTTCTCCAGACTTTCTATATTGATTTTTATGCTTATCATCAGCATATGCATATGCTTTTAATATCATATTTGTATTTACTGTTCTATTATTACGTCTGGCCTTTTTTATTACATCTTTTATTGTTGGATTATAAATTTTTCCCATCCTTTTTCCCCTTTTACTATAATTATTATTATATCTACAATAAGGTGTATATTTAGTATATATTTTTTATATTTTATTGTCAACGATTATTTTTTGCAAATTTACTCAAAATCCTCAATCAATTGATTTAAATTTTCTTTTCCATAAACTTTAATTCCCTCTTGCATATTAATCTTATCAGTTTCTGTTAAATAGTCTGTTGCTATATCTGTTTTTTCTACTTCTTCTTCCTCCCCATTTTCTAAAATTTGATATATTACTACTTGTCCATCTTTATCTCTAACAACATAATGTTCACCACATTCTCCTTCAAATTCTTTCCATAAAATTATTTCATTATTTGCAAATTTTTCAATATTCCAATCACTATATATCTCTTGTAATTCTTTTTCTGTTTTATTAATTAATTCATCTGGAATATTAGAATATTTTCTTATGGTGTGTTTACATTCTAGGTAATAACTTTTTAAAATCATTGCACAATTAGGTGATATTTTTTCTTCATTTGAATCTGTCTGCAAAATTTGTTCTGAATTTAATTCTTCGTATTCATCAGTACAATCATCCAAAATCTCTTCTTCTGATACTTTTATATTTGACATACTCCCATCTTGTTCTACATTATTGTTAAATATCAACATTCCTGTAATCATAGCTCCAATAACTACAATAATACTAAGCATTATTACAATTACCTTATTCATTCTTAATTCTCCTTTTACTTTTTTTATAAGTATTTACTATTTTGTTAAAATTATACATTTTTCTTTATCTTGTGAAAAGTTGCGAAAGGGTTGCCGAAAGGGACGCTCTTAAATTGCCAAAGGGGACGTTCTTAAATGGCAACTTATAAAAGTAAAATATTACTTATTATAAGTTGCCATTTAAGAACGTCCCCTTTGGCAATTTAAGAGCGTCTCTTTCGGCAACCCTTAGCATTTTTATTTTCCCTTTCCTATTTATCTCCATGCTTATTTCTCCATCTTCATCTGTTCTAAAAATTATAGAGCCGTAATTTTTTCAATCGTTGTATTACATCATCATTTGGATGTCCGAAATTATTATTTTTACCTACGCCAATTAATGAAATCTTAGGCTTAATTAATTGTAAAAATTTTTGAGTTGAAGATGTTTTTGATCCATGATGTCCTACTTTCAAAACTACAGATTCTAAAATATTTGTATTATTATATTTTGAAACTAAAATTTTCTCAGCTTCTTCTTCTATATCTCCAGTAAATAACATTGAAAATTTTTTATAATTCAGCTTAAATACTAAAGCATTATTATTAATAGAATTTTTTGACAATACTTGTTCACTATCTGGCCATAATACATCTAAATATAAGTCATCTTCAATTTTGATTTTTGTTCCTTCTTCTATTTCATTTACTTCTATTCTTTTTTCTTTTACAATTTTTGAAAATTCTTGATAAATTTCTGACTTTTCAAATTGTTTACCTATTATGACATTTTTTACTTTTATTTCTTTCAATAAATATAAAATTCCGACCAATATGATCATAGTCAAAATGACTGATAAACACATAATCTATTTTTGAAAATCCTCTATCTAATATATATGGTAATAAAATCTGTTTGCCTACATCAAAATTTGAAGAACTACTTCCCCCACCATCTATCAATATTGTTTTATTTTTAGGAGTTACTATTAATGTTGCATCTCCTTGTCCTACATCTATAAAATGGACTTTTAAATTTTGTGGTAAGATTTTAATAATGCAAATTAATATTATACATATAATTACGCCAAATTTTTTTACATTTTTCATTTTATACTTAAAAAGCGCAATTAAATTTTTTATCCTCCTTTGTGTCATATTCAAATAATTTTTTTGATATAATGTATACCAAAAATTCAACACCAAAATGATAGCAAAATATATAATAATTTTCCAAATTTTTATAGTTGGAATATATATTTTAGCAAACGGTAAGTTACTGAATTTAGATATTTGAATTAAAATTTTTACTCCGATTTTTAGAAATATTGAAATAACTTTAGCACTAGTATTACTTACAAAAGCTGTTATACAAAAAATAAAACCTAATATTACAATCAAACCTATAATAAAACTAACTAATATATTTGTAATAATAAAATATAATCCTAAAATATTAAAATGAAATAACATAATTGGTAAAATTACTATTTGAGCAGAACACATAACTGATATCATTTCTTTTATTTTTTCTATCTTTTCATTTTTGCATTTTATTATATTATTCATATTTTTTGAAAAAAGTAGTATACCTAATGTTCCTCCATAAGAAAGCTGTATTCCTATCTGCAAAATACAATATGGATTATAAATTAAAATTACAAATAGTGAAATCGCTATACTTGTATATATATCACTTTTTCTATAAATTAATTTCGATATAATAATCATCACTGCCATAATAACAGCTCTAACAGTTGATTCTGAAAATCCAATTATACATGAATATACAATAAGCACACATATTGTAACTATTTGAATGGTGTTTTTTCCAAAAAGTTTCTTAAAACAAATATTTATTCCTATTATTAAATATGAAATATGCATACCTGATACGGCTAAAATATGCGATATATTGCTAATGCTAAACTGTTCCTTTATTTCGTCACTAATTCTTCCGTGTATCTCCTAATAAGATTCCTTGTAAAATATCCGCTTCTTCGTCTTTTACATATTTATATATTTTTTCTTTGATTTTTACCGATAATTTATGTATTTCTATATTTATAAAATTCACTTTATCTTTATCTATTTTTTTCACATCATTGGCTATAATTGTTCCATAAATTTTGTTTATTTTTAAATTTTGTTTTGCATCATATCCTCCATAATTTCTTTGTCCATCTGCATTTTGATATTCTCCAGATACGGTAATCTTATCTCCATATTTTAGTTCTATTTCTTGCTTTTTGTTTATTTTTAAATATATTTCTGTTGCATTATATTTTGCGGGTTTTTCTACCTTCATTTTATAAATGTAATTATATTGTTTTTCTTGTTTATCACTATAGATTGTACCTGTTAAACTAATCTTTCCTTCTTTATATAGCTTTTCATACTTTAAATCTTGACATGCAAAAAATATGTTGGATATTGATGAAAATACAATTATTAATATAATTACCTTTTTAGGAATTATAAGTTTTACATATCTAAAATATCTTTTTATAGATAAAAGTTTTAATTTTTTTACTTTATTATTTTTTCTTTTAAATAACATCCATATTACAATTACAGGAAAATAAAAAAGAACTATACTAAATTTAAAGTATAGTCCCCATAATATACCTATTATATATCCTATAACTGCAACTACAATTGGTCTATTTACTAAGATTTTTTTCACTCCTTATAATTGCTTTATTTTACAAAACTCTTCTTGCTCCTACATAGTTTGTATAATAATATCCTGAATCTATTGTATCTGTTGTAACACCTCTTGAAGGATTAGCTGCATGTATGAATCTTCCTTCACCAATATAAATTCCTACATGATTTATTCCGGATTTTCCAAACATAACTAAATCACCTTGTTGTAGTTCATCTCTACTTACAGCAACTCCATTACTGTATTGGGCAGCTGCCGTTCGATTTAGTGTAATTCCATGTTGTTTATATACATAAAATGTAAATCCTGAACAATCAAATCCACTAGGTGTTGTTCCTCCATACACATATTTTGCCCCCATATATTTATTGGCTGTTTCTAAAATTTCTGCTCCTCTTGTGCTTGATGTAGTATTTACTGTTGTACTAGTTTGTTGTGTATTAGCATCTTCTACCGTTTTTCTTTCTTCTGTCATTCCCCTAGAAGTTTCTTTTTTAGTATCTGATAAGAGTTTTGATGACACATATCCTTCTAATCCATCTACTTTTACTTTGCTCCAACCATTAGCTTCTGAAATTACCTCTACTTCAGTATTTATAGTTATGCTTTTTAATACTTCACAATTAGTATTAGGTTGTGTTCTTAAATTTACTGAAGGTGAATTAATATATTTTTTCTTAGTTTGTGGTGTTTCTTGTGGTTGTTCTTCCGTTGTTTTTTTCTCCTCTGTTTCCCCTGTTACTTGTTCAGGTTGCTGTGATTGCTGTGGTTGTTGTTCTTCTTCATTATTAGATATTGTTTCGTCAATCTTATTTATTTTTTCTTCTCTTATCCAACCTTTGGCTGTTTGTGTTTCAATACATACCCAACCATTTATAAACTCTATAGCTTTTACTTCTTCGTCTTTTTTTACATCTACTATGTTCATAGCATTTATTGTAGGTATTATCTTTATTTTTGTATCTTCTAAAATTTTAAATTTTTCCAATTGATTTTCTTCTTGTGTTTCATTTTGTCTGTTTTCTTGTTCAGTCTGCACTTGATCAACTTTCGTATTGTTTTTTTCTGTTGTACTTTCATCCGTAGTATTTTTATTTTCACTTACATTGTTTACTGCATTAGTATTAGTATTATTAGTATTTTCCTGTGTTGTTTGTACTTCATCACTAATTTTTATTAAGTCACCTCTTAAATATCCTTCTATTCCCTTATATTTTACTTTATACCAGTCATTTACTTTTTCTATAATTTCAACTTTTTCATTTAAAGAAATTAACTCTAATACTGCACTATCTTTACTTGCACTTTCTCGTAAATTGGCTGTTTCTACATTTATTGTTCCTATGCTTGCAGCAAAGCTCACATTTAGGAAAAACATACTAATTATTGTCACCATAAAGAACATTTTAATAATGTTTTTTATATTTGTTTCACTTTTCATTGCAAATTTCTCCTTAAATTACCATATTTATCTAAAATCTACTACGTGCTCAGTATACTATAAATTAAAAAAAATGTCAATTAAATTACTATTTTTAGTTTCGGTATTTTTGTAACTTTAGTACTTCTTACTTTTTATTCTACAACACGGCAACATATAGTATATATTTAGTTGATAAATCAATGCTTGATTGGAATGAAAAATAGAAATTCTTATATACAAAATTGAGGAATGTTCACGGGAAAAATGATTATTAATATATTCTACACGACTCAGCTTGATACATGACTTAGAAATTCCACGGCACATTCGTCGTTTCATTCAAAAGAATATATTAATAATCATTTTGACCTGAGTGAAAGAGGCTCAATTTTGTAATATTAGAATTTCTTTTTGAATGTAATGAACAAATTGATTTATCAACTAAATATATACTATATGTTACCGTATTGTAGAATAAAAAGTAAGAAGTACTAAAGTTACAAAAATACCGAAACTTAAAAATTACTATATATTCAATTAAAAACAATCCTCAATTTTAGGTAATAATTGTTTTTTCCTTGATACAACGCCTTCTAAAAACATTGTATTGTTTTCTAAGCTACCATTAAATGCTTTTTCTACTATCTTTTCATTTTGTCCATATGATAATATTTCTGAACTACTATTTAAAACATCTGTTATCGCTAAAACAAATAATTCCAAATTTTGTTTTTGTATTTCTTTACCTATAGCATCTTTTAATTCATCTTTTCTCTTTAATACATCAGAAATATCTACTGTATTTACTTGTGCTATTGCAAATTTATGTCCATTTTTTTCAAAAGATTTTGCATCAATATTAATTAATTGTTCAGCTGAAAAATCTGCTAAATCTGTTCCTGCTTTTAACATATCAATACCATATGTATTAACATCTATTTGTGCAATTTCAGCTAATTCTTTTAATGCGTTTTTATCATATTCTGTAGTTGTTGGTGATTTTAATAATAATGTATCAGAAATAATTGAAGAACTCATTAAAACTGCTTCTTTTTTTTCTATTTTCATATTTTCTTCTTTAAACTTTTTATATAAAATAGTAGCTGTACATCCTACTGGTTCTGCACGATAATATAGTGGTTCTTTTGTTTTAAAATCTGCAATTCTATGATGATCTACTACCGTTTCTATTATTGAATTTTCAATTCCATCTGCACTTTGATTAAATTCATTATGATCAACTAATACAACCTTTTGCCCTTCATTAACTTTTTCAATTAATCTAGGTGCTTCTATTCCTAAGTAATTTAAAACATATTGTGTTTCTTTATTAACATTACCTAGTCTTACTGCTTCTACATTAAATCCTAAATTTTTATCAAATTTTTCCATTACCATACTTGAACATATTGAATCTGTGTCTGGATTTTTATGTCCAAAAATTAAAATTTTATCTTCCATTGTTTAGCTCCTTTTCTTTTAATTTCCTTCATTATAAGTGAATTGCTTTAAAATGTCAATTAGTTCATCTTTATTAAA
Source organism: uncultured Clostridia bacterium (assembly GCA_947589015.1). GTDB lineage: Bacteria > Bacillota > Clostridia > TANB77 > CAG-508 > CAG-269. The sequence goes on along the minus strand of CANPZF010000002.1, from coordinate 61,085 downwards.
TTGATACTTTTTATTGCAAAAATGACAAACTAATTCTGCTTTTCCCTCGTTGTCAATAATGCTCTGTAGTTCTTCTTTGCCTATAGAAATTAATCCATCTCTCATATGTTCTTTTGAACAATCACATTTATATACAGGTACTCTAGTGTCTTCTATAACTTCTACATTTTCATCTCCAGTAACTTTTTTGGAGATTTCAAGTAAATCTAATTTTTGTTCCAACATTCTTGATATTGCTCCTGCTTTAAAAATTGATTGTTCAATTGTTGATATATCTTCTTCAGTTGCATCTGGCATAAGTCTAATTAGATATCCCCCTGCTGACTTTACTCCATTTTTATCTACTAAAACTCCTAATGCCACAGCAGACTTACTTTGTTCTGAATTCACAAAATAATTTGCAAAGTCTTCTGCTATCTCTCCAGATACTAATGGTGAAATCCCAACATATGGTTCTTTTAACCCTATGTCTTTTACAACATTTATATATCCTTGATTTCCTACTGCCCCACCTACATCTAATTTTCCATCTTCATTTAATGGTATATCTACTATTGGATTGGCTGCATATCCTTTTAATCTAGGAAAACTATTAGTTGTAATTACCATGCTCCCAATAGGACCATTTGCCTTTATTTGTATAGTTAACCTATCTTTTGCATTTTTCATTTCACTTCCCATTATAGCTGCCATTGTTAAAGTTCTCCCAAATGCTGCCGTTACTACTGGACTAAAATCATGTGTTTTCCTTGCTTCTTCTACTATATTTGTTGTTTCTGCACATATTACAGATACTCTTCCTTGATGTGCTAATATTTTTAATATTTTATCTGACATTTTTATCCCTTTCCTTTAATTCTATATTGATTATGCATAAGTATACCATATATTTTTGATTTTTCCAATATGATTAGTGTTTTTATCATGGTAATTTCATCGATTATTACAAAATTGTAATATTTCTAATAAATACTTATCATTAAGCAAACAGTTAAACATACTAGATTTAATTGTTTGCTTTTTATTTTTTATATGATTAATTTGAAAATAAAAATCGCCTTGAATTTAATTTCTTAAACTCAAAGCAAAATTCTTATTTATTTTCTATAATAAACCACCATCTAAATAGTTTCTTCCACCATAATATATATGTGCAACATATACTATTTTTTCTGGCTCATCTATGGTATATAAAATAACATAGTTATTTACAAGCATTCTTCTATATTGTCTTTCTGTTCTATTTATCTTTTCTATTTCAGTACACATTTTTGGAGAATTTTCTAATAAAAGAACATTATATATTACTTTTTCTTTTAATCTATTTGAGGCATCTATATTTTTTAATTTATTAGAAATATAGTCGCATATTTCTTCAAACTCTTCTAAAAATTGGTCTGCTAATTTTATGCTATATTCCATATTTTTCTTTCCATTCTTTAAAAACTTCTCTTGCATCTCTTACTCTGCCATTTCTTATATCATCTTCTGCCTTCAATAGATGTTCTTCTATATCTTCCTTTAATAGTTTTTCTCTATATTCTTCCATTTTCATAATTACAATTTCATTATTATTCATAGTAATAACCATTTCTCCATTTTGATTTACTGCTGTTTTTAAGTCTTGTATATTTGTTACTTGTATCATATCAATACACCTCTCTTTATTATACTATAAATAGTATAGCATAAATTTTACTATTTTTGAATACTTTTCGTTAATCTTCTAAAATTATTATTTGTAAATAATTTCATTATATACAATTTAGTAAGTAAGCCTGAGGTAGTTGTTTCTTATTATTTATTAAAATATTTTATCATCTCTTTAGTCTTTCTTATATAAAAATCATATGTATAGTGAGAAAAATTTCTCATATTCATATCTTGACTCATTTTCTCTAATAATTTCTCGTTTGTCATAACGAAAACCTCCCATATAATATATTTGTAACTTCAGATTAATAAATACATTATACTAGAGGTTTAATGTATTTTCAATATATCAGTCTCTTTCTCCATCTTTCGTTCCATTGCGAGGTACACACAATTTAGTACTTTTATATTTTCATTATACATTTTAATATCAATTTAATATTTAAACTATCCTAAAATTTGTATATATCATATTTTCTAAAGTTTTAGGATAGTTTTTTATATTATTTAATTCAATTAATTTTAATCTTTATAGATAATTTTTCTACATCAATAATTAAAATATATGAGTTTTTATTCACTCCACCCTCTCAAAACATATGTTTCTCCATTTATAATTTTAGATGTGCTATTTACGTAGTCATTAACTCCATAGTCATCTCTATAAAATAGTCTTCCTCCCTCATCTACTTTCATTGCATGACCTCCATCTGAATATGGAAATGTATCTAATTTTAATCCAAATGTATTGTATTCTGTTTCGATAAATTCTCCCCATGTCATACCTTTTAATGCATGATATGTTCCGCTTAGTGTTCCTAATATTCTACTTTCAATATTAAACGTGATTTCATTTGAAATTTCTGGTGTTATGTCTTTTAAAATTCCTAATTCTGTTCTTTCACCTTCTGCATTATAGTATACCACACTGTATTTTTTATTTAATGCATTTGTTGTTTCTGCAATTTTTAAATATTGTACACTCGCTATTTTTTGTAATAAACTTGCTTCTTTTACTATTTCTTCTAATTTGTATACATCTGTTGTTCCTGTTCCATTGCCTGTTTGTAATTTTTTCCCTAATAATGTTTGCACATTTACAGTATAATCACTATTAATAAATCCATAATTCTGTAAGTATTTTATTAATTCTTCTTTTGTTTCTCCTGTGTTCTTTAAAATCATATAATGTTCACTTTCTAATTGTAATGCCTCATATACTTGAGCATGTGCATTTTGTACACTACTATTGGTTGCTTTTGTCAAAATTCCATTATCTCCTGTTAATGTTGCTATACTTACTCCTGCTAGTATTAATAACACTATTATTGTGATAACTAAGGCTATTAATGTTATACCCTTATTTTCATTTCTTCCTTCCATTTTTAATTTCACTTTTTTTCTTTTTTTCATCTCAATATTCCCCTCTCTCTTTTGTTTTTCTTTTATTTCAATTATTTCCATTTTTTATAATCATATACCTTTTAATCGATTTTTTTCATCTTTATAATTATTCCTTACTAAGGCACACATTGATTCAAATTGTAATTATTCTTCAATCTTATACTATAAAAAATAGCTTATAATTTATATCTAGATTATACTTTAAGCACTTTCTTTTTGCAATACTTTTGTCTTGCCTTTTTTGGTTTTTTACTTTATTTTTTGCATATCTCATGACGTGTCATTTATATATTTATAAACACAAAAAAGACAACATTCAAACCTACTTTCTTTTAGGTTTAATGCTATCTTTTTCCTCTTTATTACTTTCTTCTTTATTTTCCTAAAGTATAGCTCTCTCTCTCTCTCTCTCTCTCTCTTACAGCCTCAGCTGTTTCATTTATTTTCATTCTTTTATTTTCCTTTCTTATCTTTGGCTTTTACATCTCTCTTTGCCTTTCTGCCTTTTAGTATAACACATATCTTTTATTTATTTCAATATTTTTTACATAAAATGCATGGTAATTTCATCAATTATTACAAATATGATGCATTCCCTTCTATTTTCCAATGCTTTCTTGTATATGACAATAAATTTTCTGCTGATGTGTTTTTATTACTTAAATACAAGCTCATTTCTCCTGCCTTTTTTCCATTTTTTCAATCTCTTTTTTTACTACAAATTAAATATCTCATTGTTATTTATTTTCATCACTTTGTTGCATTTTATCATATATGTTAAAATATTACAATTTTGTAATATTCGATGAAATTACCATAATGCGTTTTTTCTATATATTGCCAAAAATAATCCTTCTTGTATAATGGCTTTGACTTAAAAAAGATAACACAAAATACAAAGGAGGACTGCTTTAAGGTATTTCATACTGTGCTAATCTTTTTTTGATAAAAGTTATCACTTCAATTTTTTTGCTAAAGTCTTAAAAGATGTTTATCATGTTTGACTTACTTGGTTTGATTATTTTTTCTAGTATTTTTTCAAATTTAAATGCTTTCTTCCAGATTCCTCCACTGCAACACCTCGTTTTAATTTAAAATTATAATCTACCCATATATTTATGAAAAGCATTTATTAAGTAAGCCTGAGGTAGTTGTTTCTTATTTATTATTTTGTCTAATGTTACCTCATATACAAACCTTATTACATTATTGTAGTGATTTACTGCTTTACTTGATAGTTTTCTTTCTTCTAATAAATATTTATACAAGTAATCCCTTAATTCATTTACTGTTACTTCTTCCATTCATTTATTAAAATATTTTATCATCTCTTTAGTCTTTCTTATATAAAAAATCATATGTATAGTGAAAAAAATTTCTTATATTCATATCTTGACTCATTTTCTCTAATAATTTCTCGTTTGTCATAATGAAAACCTCCTATATAATATATTTGCAACTTTTAGTTACATTATTATATAAGAGGTTATCTCTTTTTTCAATTTTTCTTCTTTCTTAAACTTTCGTTCCATTGCTGCTTTGCAGCAATTTACTTAATACTAGTGTTTTTTTTCAATATAAATGTTAATTTAATTTCTATTGTTCCTGCTTTATAATATATTCTTCATTCATTGAATAAATATCATTTTCAAATCTATTTTTTATAGCTGTATCTTTTACATAGACAGTAAGTTCAGAATCTCCATATAAGCGATGAAACATACTTTCAATATTGGCATCATCTGAAATGTTCCAATTTGAAATATCTAAAACATTCCAAGTTGGTGAGCCTTTTTCTTTGGAAAACATAGATTTAAACGTTTTTACATTACTAACATCCCAATTAGTAATTCCTAAATTATTTGATGTATCAAGTGATATACAATCATAGAACATTTGAGACATATCAATTACATTTTTGGTATTAAAGCTTGATAAGTTTATTTTACTTAATGATGAACAACCACGAAACATCATCGACATATCAGTTACACGGTCTGTTTTGAAATTTGATAGATTTAATTCTCCTAATGATGAGCAGCCACCAAACATATACCTCATATTAATCACATTGTCTGTCTTGAAATTTGATAAATTTAGTTCTCCTAATGATGAACAATTAGAAAACATACTCGACATATCAGTTACATTGCTTGTATCTAAATTGCTTAAATCTATTGTTGTAATTTTATCCATATTATCGAACCAATATGATGTACTTTTAGGCATTATTTTATTATATATTATTACATTTGTTACTTCTTCATTGTACCAACCTGGAGTACTATATTCTCCCTTGGATGATATATCTCCGTAGTTTTCTTTTAATTCTCTTAATGTATCTGTATAATCACTACTGCTTAATATTAATGTTCCATCTGTATATAATTTTGCATATACTGCTGAAGTTGTTTCTTCTTGATTTTTCTCTGTTATTTGGCCTCCTTCTATTGTATACTGGTTTTGGCTTGGAAATTTTACATCTATATTATTTCCATCTTGGCTTGCTTCTGCTCCTGTTCCTAAATTATCCAATTCTGGTTGCAAGTCATCTGCTTCTACTGTATATTTTCCACCTTCCATATTTTTTGACAATGCTGCATTGTAGGCTAATTGTAATTGCTCTTTCTCTGTTGCATTTTTTGTATTATCTGCTGCTCTTGACGCTTGATTTAATATTCCATTTTCCCCTGTTAATGTTGCTATACTTACTGCCGCTAAGATTAGCAACACTATTATTGTAATAACTAAAGCTATTAATGTGATACCTCTTTCTTTTTTATTTTTTTGATTCATCTTTAAAATCCCCTCTTTCTTTTGTTTTTTTAGTGTAGCTTTCTTTTTTCTCCCACATCCTCAACTGTTTCATTTGTTTTCATTCTTTTATTTTCCTTTCTTATCTTTGGCTTTTACATCTTTCTTTGCCTTTCTGCTTTTTAGTATAACACATATCTTTTATTTATTTCAATATTTTTTTACCTAAAATGGAATATTTTTTGTTACAATTTACAGTTAGTACTTTAGCTATAAATTATAACTATTTTTCTCTTTTTTTACACATTTTCTCTTAAAAGTTGTATAATAGTTATAATTTAATCACTAGGAGGAATTTATGAAGGAAAATTTATTAATTGGAACATATTCTACAGTTGGCATTTTTGAGTTAGAATTTAATAATAGTATCTTAAAATATATTACCCAAAACAATTCTTTTGAAAACTGTTCATATATTTGTACAAATTCCAATATTATATACAATATAGTTGAATATTCGGACAATCCAATTTATGCTAATGGTTGTGTAATATCACGTAATCGTAATCTTTGTCCTATTAACAAGACTTTTTTAAATGGAAAAGGTCCATGCTATTTAACTATTGATAAACAAAGAAATATGCTTTATACAGCTAATTATGGAGATGGGTCTATCGATATATTTGATTTAAATATTGATGGATCTATAAGCAAACCTATTTATCATAAAAAATTTTTTCAAAATTCTAGAATTCATCAAATTTGTTTTTCATCTGATAACAAAATTGTATTTATAACAAATTTAGGAAATGATACACTATATGCATATAAAATCCTAGGAGATAAAACTAATTTTAAATTGTTAGAATTAGATAAATATAAATTTCCAACTGGTTCTGGTCCTAGACATTTAGTAATAAAAGAAAATAATTTATATGTAATAACAGAAAATTCTTGTGAATTATATCAAATTACTTTTTCAGAAAATAATAGCTTTAATTTTATTAATTGCGTTTCTATACTTCCTAATGTACAAAAGCAGGATAATTATACTGGTTGTGCTATAAAAATAAGTAATGACGGTTCTTTTATTTACTGTAGTGTTAGAGGTCATAACAGTATTAGTGTATTTGATACTAATAATTCATTAGAATTAGTTCAAAACATATCTTGCTATGGTAATACTCCTAGAGATATTAGTTTTAATCTTTCAGAAGATTTTATGTTTTGTGCTAATCAAAATTCAAATGACATTAGTATTTTTAGTAGAAACAAAAAAACAGGGTCTTTGAATTTTGAAAATAAATATTCAATAAATTCCCCTGCTTGTATCATAAATTTATAATATTTGTCCTGAATCAACAACTATGTTTTGTCCTGTTACTGCTTTTAATTTATGTGTTAATGCATATACTGTATCTGCTATGTCGTGTGGCTTTGTAAAATCTTTTAATGCTAACATATCTTTATATCTATAATTATAAAAATTTCCTTCACTTGCTAAATCTTCTGGTGTTGGCACAGTTCCTGGCGATACAGTATTTACTCTAATTTCTTTTTTACCAAGCTCCATTACTAGTGAATGCATTAATCCGTAAATTCCTGATTTTGCAGCACTATATACTGGTAAATTGAAAGATTTTAATGCATTTATTGAAGAAATATAAATTATACTTTTATTATTAGTATTATCTTTTTCCAACAATGGTAAAAATATTTTAGTTACATATATATGAGCCCCTAAATTTAATTCAAGTGATTGTTGTATATCCTCTATAGTCACATTATGAATTCCTTCCATTTCAGTTTTCATTGGTCGTCCAGCAGCACTAATTATATGTGTTATTCTTCCATATTTCTTTTCTATAGTTTGTTCCAATGCCTTTAATTGCTCTACATCAGTAACATCTACTTTATAATACTCATAATTATTATTATCATAAAATTCTTCACAAGAAGATTTTTCATTAATGTCTGTTGCAATTACTTTGCAACCTTTTTTTAAATATGTTTTTACTATTTGTTTTGCAATGTTGCCATCTCCACCAGTAATTAAAATAATATCTTCTTTCATCTGTCATCTCCTATTTTTCATAAATTATTAATGTTCTTTCTTTACCCTCATTTTCCAATATATTTGGATTTTTTACCAATTCTTTTCTTTTTTCTATATCAGAAAAAAATGGCTCACAACCATCAGAATAAGCACATATGTATTTCACTTGGCTTAAATCTACTTTATACACATCTATATAATGTTCTGCTTCTTTTTCTCCTGTTAATACTCCAAATGAAATTTCTTTTCCTTCATATTTTTTATTTGGCTTATTTCTATAGTCTCTTCTTACCATTCTTCTGTCCTCAGGATTATTCCAATCATAATTATGTTGTTTGCAATATACTTGACTTAAGTACTGTTCAAATTGTTCATGATTATTAATTGTAGTAAATTTTTCATTTAAATTTTCATCTAATGCTGTAATATGACAATCTCCTATTGAAAAACAATATAGCTTATCATCAAGTATACAACCACCAACTGCTACACATCCAAATAAATCATTTGCCAAATAATCAATTTCACGGTTATGATTTATTTTTTCTATATCTTTATTTATTCTTTTTACAATTTCCAAAATAACATTTTCATTAATTTGTTCTTGTGGATATTTTAAAATATATTCAACAAAATTTTCTGCACAAATTTTTGCTGCCTCATAGGCTCCACTTGGATTAGGATATACTTTTATCCATTTTTCTACTTCCTCTTTGTTTTTTGGATATGGTATTGCTTCTCCATAAATTGAATCTCTTGTTACTCCATCTGCTACACAAAATATAGAATCTTTAACAGCAAAATAGTCTTCTGCAATCGCTTTTTTATTATATTTACTAAAAATAGTATTGTCATACATTTTTGCAAACTTTAATTTAAACATTTTGGTTTTCCTCTCTATATTCATCATCATATTGTGCTAACTCTTGATACATTGTGGAATCCGGTCTTGACATTTCTTCTTTTATTTCTTTAGGAAGGTGTGCTCTCATATCTGCGATAATTTTGCAATAATTTATTGCTTCTTTATAATCTTCTTCTAATATTTTATCAATTATCATCCTTTGATTTTTTTGTGCTGCTGGTACTTTTAATGAAACACTTAATTGATAAAACCATCTCATTTCCTTTAATACTTCAACTCTTTGTGAATCTTTTAACATAGTAGTATCAATAAATTTGTATAACATATATGACATATTTTTGGCATAAGTGTAACGATAAAATCCAATATGTCCATTATCCTTAAAATTTTGGTAAATTAATTTATAGGCTTTATTAATTCTAGCAAAATAATCTCTTGAGCAATTAAAAGATACTGATTTTCTTTTCTTGTTTCCTTCATTTCTTTGTCTATAGCAATACATTATTTTATTTACATAATAAACTTTATCTGATTTCATAAAACAAGATGTTGTAAAATATGCATCTTCTGCTGGTACTTCCTCCAAAAATTTTATCTGCTTTTCTTCTACAAATGATTTTCTAAATATTTTATTGCATGCTGAAGAATTCAAAATAAAAAAAGATTTGTTATAATCTGTAATACTCAATTTAAAGTCTTGATATTTTTCTTGGTTAAATATAGGTTTATCCCATACACTTCCATCGAAATCAGCATTAATATAATTTGCGGTAATAAAGTCTGCTTCTTTTTCTTCTATAGCATTGAACATTATTTCACATGCATTTTCTGGGTAAAAGTCATCTGAGTCAGCAAACATTAGATATTTTCCTTCTGCTACTTTCATCCCTTCATTTCTAGCTGTTCCAGCAACTTTATTATTTTTTGGTAATTTTATACTAATAAAATTCTCATATTTTTCTGCATATTCATCCATTATATCTCTTGACTTATCTTTTGAAAAATCATCTACCATTACAACTTGTATTTCTTTAAAATTCATTGTTTGATGTATTATAGATTCTAATAAATCTCTTAAATATTTCTCTGCATTATATATTGGTATTATAATTGTTATTTTATACATTCCGGCTCCTCCTATTGCACATATACTGCAATCTATATGGCTTATTAATTATATTACATTTTTTACCATTCGTCAATTATTAACTTTTTACCATATAAATACTTAATAATAATAAAAAGCTATTCTCTAATAGTTACACTTTTTCTACTCATGTATCTCAAACATTTCTTTTCCTTCTCCGCATACAGGACAAACCCAATTATCTGGCAATTCATCAAAAGGAGTTCCTGGTTTTATTCCTGCCTTTTCATTACCAAATTTTGGATTATAAATATATTTACATTCTAAACATTCATATCTTTGCATATCAGATTTTTCTATTTTGAAATTTCTATATCCTAAACCTAATGCAACTATAACCATAAGTAAAAATGATAAAGCTTTCCATATTCCACTATCTAATAAAATTACTGCAAAAATCCCAAAAGTTGCACTTATTCCATATAAAATTAATACTGCCTGCTTTTGGCTAAATCCTTTTGCTACAATTATATGATGTAAATGTCCTTTATCTGCTTTAAATATCGCCTTTATTGATTTTCCTTTTATTAATCTTCTAATGATTGCCCAAATTGTGTCAAATATTGGTAGTCCTAAAACTATTAATGGTAAAACAATAACTGCTGCTGTATATGTTTTAGCTACCCCTAATATAGATATTATTGAAAGTGAAAATCCTAAAAAATTGGATCCTGTATCACCTATAAATGTTTTAGCTGGTGTAAAATTAAATGGCAAAAAGCCAACTAGTGCTCCTGCTAGTGATGCAATTAAAACTATTGCTACTATTGGAGAAGCATTTAAAACAAAAATTATTAATAATGATACTGCTGATATAACAGATATTCCAGACGATAATCCATCTAATCCATCTACCAAATTAATGGCATTTGTTACTCCCACAATCCAACCAATTGTAATAATGATAGAAAATATTTCTTTTAGCTCTGGAACAGCTAAAAATGGTATCGATATATCATCTATTCTTATTCCAAAAGATACTGCAACAATTGCTGCTAATGTCTGACCTGCTAGTTTTACTATTGGCTTGATTGTTTTTATGTCATCAATTACACATGTAATTGATATTATTATTATTCCAAAGAACATTCCCAGTAGCTTTTTCCCATATTCTTCCGAACCAAATAAGTTAATTGTGTGTTCTATACTCATAACTATTAATAAATATATAACTGACACTAAAAAACCTAAAATAACTGCTGGGCCACCAAATTTAGGCATTGCTTTTTTATGCATCCTTCTTTTGTCTTTGGGAATATCCACAGCTCCTATTTTTTCAGCTATTTTTATCGTATATGGTGTTGCCATAAATGCTACAATAAATGCTAGTAAAAATGCTATAGCTATATCTCCCCACATAGCTTATGCCCCCTATTTCATGTTTTCTTGCTCTATTTGTCTTATCATTTCTAGTCTATGTTCATGTCTACCACCTTCGTATTCTGTTCCAAGCCACATTCTTAATATGCATATTGCTTCATTTGTAGATAACTCTTCTGCACCTAATGCTAATATATTACTATCATTATGTAATCTCGCATATTTAGCCGTGTATTCATTATGACATGGTGTACATCTTATTCCTTTATATTTATTGGCTACTATACTCATTCCTAATCCAGATTTACAAATTAGAATTCCTTTTTCACATATCTTTTTTTGTATATCTTGTGCAACTTGTTTTGCTATATTAGGATAATCTACTCTTTCCTCATTCATACAACCATAATCTTTATACTGAATATCTTTTTCTTCTAAATACCTTTTTATTTCTTCTTTTAATTTATATCCTCCATGATCACTACCTATTGCTATCATATGTATCCTCCTTATTTTATTTGTCCTTTAATATATCATAAAAGTTTCAAAATTACAATATAATTCCACTTTTTTGATGAATTTAGGAAATCCCCTTGTCAAATTCCAAAAAATATGTTAGAATATCATATGTTATAGTGTAATATAGACTAAGAGGAGGTGCTAGAAGAACATGCCAAATATTAAATCTGCTAAAAAAAGAGTTAAAGTAATTGAGAAAAAAACTTTAAGAAATAATATGATAAAAACAAGTTATAAAACTGCTATTAAAAAATTCGAAGAAGCAGTGAATTCTGGAAATGTAGAAGAAGCAAAAGTTTTACTTTCAGAAGCAACTAAAAAAATTGATCAAGCTTGTACAAAAGGTGTTATTGTAAAAAACACAGCAGCAAGAAAAAAATCTAATTTATCAAAAAAATTAAATGCAGCTATGGCTTAAATTAAATAAAAATTATGCATAGTTTTTATTCAAGACCTCTTAAGAGGTCTTTTTTCACTTTTATTGGGCTTTATTTCCATTGTTTTACTCATTTTTTGATGTTAAGATTATTATATAATCATTTATTTCAAAGAGGTGGATTATGATAAAAAAAGTCATTAATTTATATAAAAGTTTAGATAATTTAACTTATAAAATTTTAAAACATGGATTACAATTTTGTTTTTGTTTATGTGCTATATCAATATTTATTCTTATTACATACGAGCTTATATTAGTTACCCCTCCTTTATATTATCTTGGAATTGCTTTATTTAAATTAAGTGCTATTTGGAGTATAGAATTTATTGTTTGTGCCCTAGTAGTAGATTCAATAAAAAAACAATTGATTTAAAAAAGAGACATAATTAAAATTTTAAAATATTTTAATTATGTCTCTTTTGCTATATATAAATGTCCTTATTTATAATTTTTTATTTTTTATTAAAATACATTATTAAATGTTCTATAGTATTTTTATCTTGTTGCTCTAATTTTTCAAAACCTGCTAATGTATATTCCAAACTTTTATTTTCTTTTATGTTTAAGTATTCACTAAATATTTGATCTAACCCTACATTAAATATATTGCATATTCTTATTAAAACTTCATACGATGGTTTTGATTTATCTTGCTCAACATCACTTATATATCTAGCAGAAACCTCTGTTTCTTCTGCTAATCTCTCTTGTGTATATCCATTACTTTTTCTTATATTTTGTATATTTCTTCCTATTTTTATAAAACTTGCTTTTTTCATCTATACCACCTATTTTTATATTTTTATTTATATTATCAGACTTTGAGTTTTGTATAAATGAATTAATTGCGTTTGAAGGGCATTATAATTTCATAAGTCTTTTAAATATTTACATAACAAATCATCTAACAAACGTTTTTGCTTATTTATCATCTCCTTATCACAATTTTTATTAATCATTTTTTCTAAAGTTCCTAGTTCTTTGCTGATTCTTTGTCTCATTTCTTCCACATCCATCACCTGCTCTTTTGTTTTTTACATTATACTTTATATTTATCTATATGTCAATTTAAATTTATAATTATCACTAAAAATGCTGAAATTAATATTGACAAATTCAAGAATAACATATAAAATATAGTACATACTAAATAAAATAATTTGCGTTTGTACAATACAAAGTAATTAGAAGTAACTTTAAGAGAATAAGGGTCATCGGCTGTAAGCCCTTTAAGGTCAACCTAAATTATGAAACATATTGGAGCAATTTAATAAAGTGGAAAATAGATAATACTATCTAATTTTCAAGCTGGGTGGTACCGCGGAATATAAAATTTTCGTCCCTGCATTATGCAAGGGCTTTTTTTTGGCCCTTAAGAGGAGGTATTAAAAATGAATGATTACAAAACACACACTTGCAATGAAATTAGCTTAGAAGATGTTGGAAAAAAAGTGAGAATAGCTGGTTTCGTTCAAACAATCAGAGATTTAGGAGGTCTTGTATTTCTCGATATTAGAGATATGTATGGAATAACACAAGTTGTGACGTCTGGAAAACCAGAAGATGTTGATTTTGCTTCTCATATACCTGTGGAATCTTCTGTTACTGTTTATGGAGAAGTAAAAAAAAGGGATGAAGAAACAATCAATCCTAAATTAAAAACTGGATTAGTTGAAATACGTATTGAAGATATTAAAATCTTAGGAAAGCGAACTAAAAGTCTTCCATTTGAGATAAATTCAGACCAAGATATTAGAGAAGATTTAAGACTTCAATATAGGTTTTTAGACTTAAGAAATGACAGACTAAAAAATAATTTAATATTAAGAGCAAAAGTTATACAATTTATCAGACAGCAAATGATTGATCAAGGATTTTTAGAAGTTCAAACTCCTATTCTTACAAGTTCATCACCTGAAGGTGCAAGAGACTATTTAGTTCCTAGTAGATTGCATGCAGGAAAATTTTATGCACTTCCACAAGCACCTCAGCAATTTAAACAATTACTTATGGTGTCTGGTATAGATAAATATTTTCAAATAGCACCATGTTTTAGAGATGAAGATGCAAGAAGTGATAGAGCCCCTGGAGAATTTTATCAATTAGATATGGAAATGTCATATAGCACACAGGAAGATGTATTTTCTGCAATAGAGCCTGTTATATATAATACTTTTAAGAATTTTTCTAGCAAAACTATTACTTCTTATCCATTTCCTAGAATTTCATATAAAGAAGCTATGCTAAAATATGGTAGTGATAAACCTGATTTAAGAAATCCACTTATTATAGAAGATGTTACTGATATTTTTGAAAAAGTAGATTTAAATGCATTTAAAGGAAAAGTTGTTAGAGTAATTGCTACCCATGATGTAGCAGACCAACCTAGAAGCTTTTTTGAAGGAATGACAGATTATGCTATAAAGGAATGTAAAGCAAAAGGATTAGCATGGTTAAGAATTCAAGATGATGAAAGTTTTCAAGGACCAATTGCCAAATTTATTCCAGATGATGCTAGAAAAGCTTTGCTTGAAAGAACAAATTCAAAATCTGGTGATTGTATTTTCTTTATTGCAGAAATTCCTGGTATAGTAGAATCACTTGCTGGTGAGATAAGAAAAGAGCTTGGTATAAGACTAAAATTAATAGATGAAAATGTATTTTCATTCTGTTGGATAGTTGATTTTCCTATGTTTGAATTAGATGAACATGGTAAAATAGCTTTTAGTCATAATCCATTTTCTATGCCTCAGGGAGGTTTAGAAGCTTTAGAAACTCAAAATCCTTTAGATATATTAGCATACCAATATGATATTGTATGTAATGGAATTGAACTTTCATCTGGTGCAGTTAGAAATCACGATATTGAAATAATGTTAAAAGCCTTTACTATGGCTGGTTATACTGAAGAAGAAGTTAAAACAAAGTTTGGAGCTTTATACACTGCATTTCAATATGGTGCACCTCCTCATGCTGGAGTAGCACCTGGAATTGATAGAATGCTTATGTTATTAACTGATTCTGATACTATAAGAGAAGTTATTGCATTTCCTTTAAATAGCAAAGCTCAAGATTTAATGATGGGAGCCCCTAGCACAGTTAGACGTGAACAATTAAAAGATATCCATATAGCCTGTATTTAAACAACGTATCAAAAAAGAGACTATTTCTAGTCTCTTTTTATTAAATTCATATACTTATATATTTAACTAAAATTATTTTTTGTTTACTAAATCTTTTAATGCTTTACCAGCTTTAAATGTTGGAGCTTTTGATGCAGGTATTTTGATTTCTTCTTTAGTTTGTGGATTTCTACCTTTTCTAGCTGCTCTTTTTCTTACTTCAAAAGATCCAAATCCAACTAGTTGAACTTTGTCTCCTTCTTTTAATGCATCTGTTACAACTTCTATAAAAGCATTTACTGATGCTTCAGCTGCTTTTTTTGTGTCTCCTGTTTTTGCAGCTACTGCTGCGATTAATTCAGCTTTGTTCATTTAAATTACCTCCTATAAGATCTAAATAGTTTATGTAGTCCATTGCCTGAACTAAAGCAATCATGTACTACTAATAATTTAATTCGCCAAAATCCAACAAAATCCTTCTTTTCTATTTAAAAATTTAATATATTTTTAATTTTTTTAAGATACTACATATTTTTTGTCCACTTGGCATCATTTTAATTTCATCTTCTGTAAATATCTTTAATGCTATAACTGCTAATCCATATATGATAACAGCTATTACTATTGCTACTATTGTAGCCAATTTTGGAATTATTATACTAGAAAGTACTAAATACATAAAATAAGAACATATTGCCATTATAAATGTTGCAATTAATGGTTTAATTACAAATTTTGTAAAAGTCAAATTTATTTTTATACATTTTCTCAAAGCCGTTATCGCTATGCCAAATGCTACCATATGACATGCTACAGAAGCTATTGCCGCTCCATTTACTCCTATACTTTGTATCGGTACTAAAATTAAATTTAGTATTAATTTGACTATTACTCCGACACCCTAACGATATTGTTGGAATTCTTAATTTTCCATATCCTTGTAATGCCCCATTTATAGTTTGATCTAAAATTGTAAATACTATTGTCAATGAGCTTATCTGCAAAACAGTTGTACCTGCACTTGCATTTGGAAATAACACATTTAAAATTGGTCCAGCAAATATACACATTCCAACCGTACAGGGCAATCCAATTAACATAGATACTAATAAAGAGAATGATGTTTTTTGTGTTATTGTATTTTTGTCTTTTTTAGCTTTCGCTGCTGCTATTGCTGGAACTAATGCAGTCGAAAATGCCACATTTATAGAAAGTGGCAAACTAGTTAATGTATCAACCTTTCCTCCTAATATTCCATATTGAGATATTGCCATATCTTCACTCATAAATTGCTTTAAGCTTCTAACTACAGTAAATGAATCTATATTTTTATTAACAGATGATAATATTGCTGTTAATGCTATTGGTATAGATACCATTAAAATTCTTTTTATTATTGTGCGAACTCTTTCATATCTATAATTTACAGTATTTTTTACCTCTAATGCAATTTCTTTTCTTCTCGTTTTATAAAATAAATATAAATATCCAAAACCTGTAAATGTTGCAAGAGTTGTTGCTAAAGTTGCTCCTCCTGCCATCCATTCTGTTGACATATTAGAAATTATAGATATTATTTCTACTATTAAAATAGTTAATGTAGTTTTAAATAGTTGTTCTAAACTTTGAGATCTCGCTGTAACTTTTATATTTTGTCTACCATTAAAATATCCTCTCATAACAGATGCTATTGCTACAAAAAACACTGCTGGAGATAATGCAACCATTGTCATTTCTGCCTCTGGTATTTGTAACCATACCCTCGAAATTAATCTTGCTCCTAAAAATAACATTAAACTTCCTATTAATCCTATAACTGCAAAAGTAGCAAATGCTATTTTAAAAACTCTATATGCACCTTTGTTATCCCCTACCGCTACTCTTTCTGAAACTAATTTTGATATCGCATTAGGAACTCCTATAGAAGATATTGTAAGTAACATCGCATAGATTTGATATGAAGCTGCTACTATTCCATTTCCCTTGTCTCCAAATCCTTCTTTATTAGTTAAATATAATGTATATACTAATCCTAACAATTTTATTAATACTTGTGAGAATATTAGAGTTATTACACCTTGCATAAAACTTTCTTTTTTTGCTGTTCCTCTTTTACTGGCCTTTATTGCCATTTTATCCCCCCTAACTTAATGTCTTTTATTAATTGTACTTAATTATTATAAATTTAATTACTAAATTATTCAATAGTTTTATTATTTTTTAACATTTTTTCCAAATTTAAATTTCAGTATTTTTTATAACTTTGGCAAATCCCACTTTTATTCTACAATAGGACACTGGGTAGTAAATATATTTGTTGATAAATCGACTTGTTCATTACATTCAAAAAGAAATTCTAATATACAAAATTGAGCCTCTTTCACTCAGGCCAAAATGATTATTAATATATTCTTTTGAATGAAACGACGAATGTGCCGTGGAATGACTGTAGAAATTCTAAATAAAATCAATTAGGGAATCTCGCCTCACGAGGGCGCTGATTGATTTTATCAAGAATTTCTAAGTCATGTATCAAGCCGAGTCGTGTAAAGAAAAAGAATATATTAATAATCATTTTTCCGTGAACATCCCTCAATTTTGTATATAAGAATTTCTATTTCTCATTCCAATCAAGCGTTGATTTATCAACAAATATATTTACTACCCAGTGTCCTATTGTAGAATAAAAAGTGGGATTTGCCAAAGTTATAAAAAATACTGAAACTTAAATTTGGAAAAATCATTGACAAATTGAGCATTTAAGTATATAATAGTTTAGCAATTATATTAAAATATGATTTTAAATTTAAAACTTCTCCCCGGTGGTTTTAAGTATATAATCATATAAAATTTTAGAATAGAAATAGGAGGGTAATTATTACCATGAATAATACTACATATAGCGCTAAAAGCGGAGAAGTTGAAAGTAAATGGTACATAATTGATGCAGCAAACAAACCATTAGGTAGAGTTGCAACAGAAGCTGCTAAATTATTAAGAGGAAAACACAAACCAACATTTACACCTAATATAGATACAGGTGATCATGTTATAATATTAAACTGTAAAGATGTAATTTTAACAGGAAATAAAATAAATCAAAAAATTTATAGACATCATTCAGGTTACATTGGAGGAATGAAAGAAGTTCCTGCCAAAGTAATGCTTGAAAAAAATCCAGAAAAGGCTATGACTTTAGCTATAAAAGGAATGTTACCTCATAACTCTTTAGGAAGAGCTCAACTAAAAAAATTAAGAGTATATGCAGGAAGTGAACATGAAAATCAAGCACAAAAACCAGAAAATTGGGAGGTAAAATAAGATGGCAAAAAAAGAAAATATAGTTTTCTATGGTACAGGTAGAAGAAAAGATGCAGTTGCTAGAGTTAGATTAGTTGAAGGAACTGGAAAAATAACTATTAACGGAAAAGACATCGATGAATTTTTTGGATTAGAAACATTAAAAGTTATCGTTAGACAACCACTTACTGTTACTAATACAACTGCTAAATATGATGTTATTACAACAGTAAAAGGTGGAGGTTTTACAGGTCAAGCTGGAGCAATTAGACACGGTATTGCAAGAGCTTTAAATGAAGCAAATGCTGAATATAGACCTGCCTTAAAACAAAATGGATTCTTAACAAGAGATCCTCGTATGAAAGAAAGAAAAAAATACGGTCTTAAGAAAGCTAGAAAAGCTCCACAATTTAGTAAAAGATAATGTACTTTTATATAGGAAAATATTAAACCTTAGAAATTGCATCATTTCTAAGGTTTTTTGTTATCTATTTTGCAAAAAATACTGAAATTAAAATGAGACAAACATAGACAAAATGTCCAAAAAATGTTAAAATAAATTTTGGTGCATAAATTAAATATAAGGAGGATTTTTTATGATTAAAATAGCTTTTTTGATACAAAAGAATATGATAAAAATTTTTTCAATATATATAATAAAGAATATGGATATAAAATTACATATTTTGAATCAACCTTGAATTCAGAAACAGCACCTCTTACTAAGGGCTTTGATGTTGTTTGTGTTTTTGTTCATGATAAAGTTGATAAAGCTACATTAAAAATTTTAAATGAAAATGGAGTAAAATTAATAGCTCTTCGTTGTGCAGGATTTAATAACGTCGATTTAGAAAATAAAGGAAATATACGAATAGTAAGAGTTCCACAATATTCTCCATATTCTGTTGCAGAACATGCAGTAGCATTATTATTAAATATTACTAGAAAACTATATAAATCTTATCAACGTACAAGGAAATATAACTTCACTCTTGATGGATTATTAGGATTTGATATACACGGTAAAACTGTTGGTGTTATAGGTACAGGACGAATTGGTAAAGTTTTTATTCAAATAATGAAAGGTTTTGGAACAAATGTAATTGCTTATGACCTTTATAAAGATGAAAAAGCAAGTAAAGAAATTGGCTTTGAATATGTTGAATTAGATGAATTATATGAAAAATCTGATATTATTTCTTTACACTGCCCTTTAACACCAGAAACAGAAAATATAATAAATAGAGAAAGTATTAAAAAAATGAAAAAAGGTGTTGTACTTATTAATTGTAGTAGAGGTAAATTAATTGACACAAAGAGCCTTATTAAGGAAATGGAAACTGGTAAAATTGGTGGAGTTGGATTAGATGTTTATGAAGACGAAGAAGAATTCTTTCTTCAAGATTACACAAATTCTTATAAAAGAGATAATAATCTATCAATTCTATTATCAATGCCTAATTTAATTATTACTTCTCATCAAGCATTTTTCACATCTGAAGCATTAAATAAAATTGCTAGCGATACCTGCAAAAATATTCAAGAAATCTTTAATAATGGTGAATGTGCTAATGAATTAAAATAACTTAAAAGACGAAATATATTGATATATTTCGTCTTTTCAATATTTATGGCATAACTTCCATAGCATCATTTGATTGCAATCCTTCTAAATCGTAATATGTATCTGGAATATTTCCTACTATTACATTTTCTGCAAGTAATACTTGATTTGTTATATCTTTAGATATATCATCAAATGGTGTTAATATATTAACTTGGCACTTTATTTGCAAGTATATCCTATGCAAAGTTTGATTTATTCCTTGGGATATAAATTCACTTTTTAAATCAGTCTCTACATTTCCTATAGATGATATCCTTATTTTTACTCCTGGACCTCTACCAGATAACAATTTGAATCCAGTAAAACTACCTATAGCTATTTCAATATCTTCTCTTTCCTGCGTATCTAGTTCCTGCTGAATTTTTATAGCTACATCTGATATTATTTCATTAATAGCTATTACATTAGATTTAATCATAACTATATTTCCATTACTATCCTTTTCCACTTGAAATAATTCGTCATATGTGTGCTCCTTCATAACTAATGTTGCTTGTTCATTAGATATCATTGTTGTAATTGATTCAGCTTTATTCTCACATAAAGTATCAAAAATAGGTGATACAGCATCTAATATTAATTTTGCAGTACTAAATGCAATTATAAGTGTTAGAACAATTCTTGCTCTTTTAATTGACTTATCATTCTTAAATTTCTTTCTTGCATTTAATGTAATTTTAGGAATTCTAATTCTAAATCTAGAATAAATTTTATGCATAATTCACCGCTGCAACTTCTGTAATATTTCTATTACTTCTAGCATATCTTGGTATAAAAATCTTTTGCCCTATTGATATTTGATCTGGATTTTCTATTCCATTTACCCTTACTATATCATCTATTGTACTTCCAAATTTTTTAGCAATTTTCCATAGAGTGTCGTCTTTTTTTACAATATACATTACAACATTATAATCTTGTTCTTCCCTTTCGCCATTTGTTTGTATTTCGTCCAAGATATTAATGTTAGTATTTCTATATAAATTGGTGTCTATTGCCATATCTATATTGCTTGTAATATTTCCTCCATCTTGTACAATAAAATCTTGACTCATTACTTCCATACTCAAACTTGCATCCATGTTCTCACCATTTCTTACATTCTCTATTACATGTTCAAATGGTATTTTCGCAATTTTAATATCAACTTGTGAATTCGCATCCATCCAGCTAAATTTTAACTGTAATTCTCCTTCAAATATTATCCTAGAATTTAAATTATTTTGATTTGTTATAACTGGTTCAACATCTACATCTAAAAGAGTTTTATTAGCAATATCATCTAACATCAACTTTTCTCTAATTTGTTTTATTTCTCTATTATTAGTTTTTTCTGTTATTGTGGCAATTTGTTTTTTATTAAACTCTAAATTCTCACATGGACTATATAAATCTTGTATTAAATTAATTTCTTTATTTTCATATACTACTGCCATTACTCCAAATTCAATTTCTACATATATAGAATGTTCTTCTGCAGAATTTGGTTTTATTACTATATTTTTTATTTCATATTCTATATCACTTATATTTTCCTCTGTAACATCTGCTATATCTATAAAGCCTACTATTGGTATTTTAGAATTTACGGTATTTATTCTATTATCTTCTGTTAAATACATAATCTTAACTTCTGCCTCTGCCTTAGTTAAAATTTTATTATAGCTTGTTTTTATATCTTTATTACATACTCTTACATCTACCTTTAAAATTTCAGCTAGATTATCAACAGCATCTATCGATATAGTGTCTTTAGCATATATTTTTGTTTCTCCTGTGCCCACTAAAGAATTTACCTTTAAATTTTCCTTTAAAAATTGTATACCTTGTGCATTTTGTATATCATTAATTATTTCTACTTCTTCATTAGAATAGATTTTTATATTAAATTCAATAGTTGCCTTTATAGATATTTTTCTTCCATTTATAACTTTTGCTTCTATAGATTTTAAGTTTGTTTTAACTTCACTATACATGCCTGTAAGGCAATTAGAAATTGAAATACTTTCAGAAAAATCTAAACTTGTATTTATACCTCTTACTTTGTCTTGACTATCATCAGCTAAATACATTATATATGTATTTATATTTCCGTCTAATCTTATTTTTTCATCTAATACATCTTTTTTGTAAATACATACAACCCCACTTGTACAAATTGTATTTAAAATATCTGGCTTGGAATCTGGAACTATCATATCTCCTTCTACCATTACTATCTCTTTTTTAGTAGCCACTAATTTATTAACACGTAAATTTTCTTTTACTGTATCTACATTCATTTTTCTACCTCCTTAATTGTCTTTATACATTTATATGAGGTAAATACAAATTTATGCAAATATAAGTATTTATATATTAAAATTACGTTCTTTGCTGGCAAAACTAATCATATAAAGAAGTTATAAAAAATCTCTAAAATATAAGAATTAATCTAGTTAGTTATACTAATTGGTGTTTTGCCAAACTACGCATCACTTTATTTTAATATATAAATACTTATATTATATATTTACATATAAAAAATAGTAGAAAATTAAATTTCTACTATTTTTTACTATGTTAATGATATTCTCTTCTTTTTAGTTTCTACAGGAGGTGGTATCAATGGGCTATATGAATCTCCATCAAAGACCTGTACTTCCACTGTTCTTGTTAACACATCTGTATAACTATACGTTACATTTCTATCATTTTCTTCATATTTTACTACAAAAATATTTGGATATGCTTTTTCTATTGTAGCTTCTTTTTCAAAGGCTTTACTTCTTCCCAAAGACCCTTTTACTATTATCTTTTGCCCCACTTTTTCTAAGATGTCAGTTTTTAGATTTGCTATATCAGATCTACAAATCATACAATCACCTACTCCCTTAAGATGAGTAAATTATAGCATCTGATGCACAAATTGTCAAAAAGTGTATGTTTGTATCGAATTCCAATTTTTGGCTATTTTTAGGTAATATCTTGGTGTAATTTTTTATTTTTTACATTTATATTACATTTATATTACAGGTTTGTAATATATCATTCTTTTTTCATTTTTCCTTTTGCTCCAACTCCACTAACACCCTTTTTTCCATCTCTTAATTCTGATGCAATATCATCAATAGTAACATATTTATAATGTTCTGTACATGCTATTTTTTCAGCCACTATAAGAGGATCTAAAAAATCTATTAATATTCTTGCTGGTGAAGATGCAAAATTTGCGCCTGCTAAAATTAATGCTTCAAAATAGCTTTGACAAGCACCAGCAAATATAACTGTATTCTTCTTTTTTTCTCTATCATATCTTCTTGCTTCTTGCACAGTACTAATAAAATATTTAGAATTTCTATAATTATATATGTCATTATACTTAGTTTCTCTTTTTATCATACCATCATGCCCTGTAATTACTAAAATATCTGGTTGATATATTTCAAGTAATTTATAGGCTACTTTAGGTTGCTTGTATTCAGGTATATTTTTTACAATAGCATTTAATCCCAATTTTTTATAATATTTATATGATTTTTCACTATATTTTCTGTCACCATCTGCTGACAATAATTTTGTACAGTTTTTTATAAATGAACATACTATTCTTTTTCTCCCTGAAGAAAAAATACCTATCAGAAGAATCTACATTTAATATTACTTTTATCTACTCTTCTTCCATATATTTTTGTTTTATTATATTATGTACTAAGTTTGATATTACTACCAATGCTATTCCTGATATAAGAAGTATTATTCCATACGTATTTATACTTGCTAATATATTACTTCCTATATTTCTTATTACTGTTGATATTGCATCGTTATATATTGTTATTGTCTGTATTTTTATTTTTGAATTTATTACATAATTTGCTATTACAAAAAATAGTCCTGATGAAATAAGTGCTATTCCAGACATTGTAAATATTTTGTAAATTCTTCTTAATGATAGTAATATTAACATTATAATAGCAACTCCTATTGTTATACATAATGCTGCTTTCACCATGTCAAGTATTTTAACTACTTTTGAATATACATTATTTATTTGTTTTTCTATGTTAAAATAGAATATGGTGTCTGTATATTCTTTAGCCAATTTTTCTATTAAATCGTCAACTGATTTTTTCTCTGTTACGCTTAAACTTCTACCATATATGCTTTGTACTGACTTTTCTATATTATTACTCATTTGGTCTTTTAATTCTTGTATATCAATTTCTTCTGTAATCCCACTATATACATTCATTATTATAGTATTTGTATCGTTCTTTATTTTCTCTACAGTTACTAAATTTTCTAAAACTTCTTTATCTAATCCAGATTGATATATGTAGTTTTCAAAATTTGAGTATATTAGTTCATATATTTTATTATAATAGTCTGCTTTTTCTAGTTGCTTTGTTATATAATTTTGATTTAATATCGTAGATGAAGCTAAGTTTATTACTAATAATACAACTATTGACATTGCTAAAATAATTGCCATTATATATCTAAATATATTTTTTACAACTTTCATTTTTAAATTCATTCCTTTCTAAAGCACAAATCTGGTTGGAAAAGAATTAGATTATTCTTCAACCTTTCTCCTTTTATTTTTCTACTGGTTCTGCATATACTACATATCTTTGTGTTGTATATCCTATATTTCTAAATGGATAGCAAGTGTATACCATTAATATTTCTCTGTCTCTTTGAATTGGCAATTTTTCCATTTCGGTTTCTTTAATTATTTGCATATCATATATCTTATATTTATATTCACCATATGATGTTGTTACTATTATTTCATTTCCTTTTTGTAACTCTGAAAATCTTCTAAATACATTAGCTGAGTTATGCCCCATATATATTATTGAGCCACCTTCGCCTGGGAAGTAGCTTCCACCGCTTTGCCCTACGCCTTTTTTCAAAATATCCAATGTGTTTCCATAATAAACTGGTAAATTTACATCAATCTTTGGTATTTTAATTGTAGCATATTGTGTTCCATATTCTGGATAATTTTGTAATCTGCTTTCTTCCTCATCTATTGTAGCTTCTTCTAGTTTTATATTTGCTACTTCTACTGACATCATATTTATCAAAGAAACTCCTTCATTTATTTCTTTACCAAAAAATAATTGAATTATATAAATAAAAGCCACTGTAATAAGTATCGCCATAATAATATTTATAATTGTAGCTTTTATTGTTCTTGTAATAACCTTTTTTCCAAACATTACTTTTCCTCCCTATATTTACTTTGAATATAATATCATTTCTATCATTCGTTTTCAATACCTTTATATTAATAATATAAATAAAAAAGTAACTATTTTCATCATAGTTACTTTTTTATATTTACACTTAAATTTTTACTATGCAGCTAATCTTTTTTTTGTTACAATTGCTGTTGTAGCTACTAAAGCAATTACTGTTAAAGAAATAGCTACTGTTGCATTAGAACCTGTATAAGCTGCTTTTTCACTTTGTGTAAGTGTTGTAATTAATTTTCCTGTAGCTTTATTATAGACTTCAACATTTGCTGATTTAAATACTACTGATACTCCGGCAATATTTCCTGCTTCAACTGCTAAAGATTCTAATTGATCTTTAATCTCTGTTGATGCAGCTTTTAATTCGTCGTAGTTTTTTAGCCCATTGTCATCCATAATTTTAGCTGCTTGATTTGCTAATGCAACTATTCTATCACAGTCTGCATCAGATAATTCTCCAACACTAGCTAAAACCATATCTACTTGATTTTTATACCCTGCATCCATACCATATTTAGATCCAATTGCATATAAATCATTTGATAGGCTTTTAGATGTTGAAGCATATACAGCTGTCATAGCTACTGCCATTAGCATAACAAATAATACTGCTACTGTTAATGCTTTTTTCATTTTTAATCCTCCTTATATAAACTTACCTTATTATAATATATTTATTTTTTTATTGCAACATTTTTTCTTAATTTTTTATTATTTGTTGTTACATGATAATGGTTACAAACTTAGAATATGCGAAAATGCTTATAGTTGTTATTGCTATGATAATATATTATTCTCGTAATTTTCCGTATTTTAATATAATCTCAATTTTTCTATCACTATAGAAATTAATTTGTTTTACTAATTCATTTATATATTTCATTAAATTATTTTTATTTTTAAATTTATCATATTGCTCTCTAACTTCTTGTTTTTGTTGCTTCGTTTCAATAATTTCAGATATTTGTGCAATTTTATTTTCTTTTTCTTTAATTTGTTCTATTTCATCATGTCTTTTTTGAACAAAAAACTCTGCAGTTATTTGATTTTTTACTTTTTGTAAATATAAATCTTTTATATTTAATTTTTTTATTTCGATTTCTTTTTTTAACATTTCTATTTCATTTTTTATTTTTCTTTTTTTGGTTATATATTCATTGGATTTTTCTATTATTTTTTCTTCCATTAAATTTTTCATTTCACTTATTAGAAATTCATATACAATATTTTCTAATTTATTAGTAAAAATTATCTTTGTATTATTACAATTCTTATTTCCATTTTTACCATCAGTACAATAAAAACTATAAACTATCTTTCCACTTTCTTTTTTTCTACCACTAACATTTAATGTTTTTCCACATTCTCCACATCTGACTAATCCATTTAAAACTCCTTTGTAATCTTCTACTCTGTTTTTCTTGGGTTTAAAAGTCTTTATCATATAATTAGCCTTTTCAAATGTTTTTTCATCAATTATTGCTACATGGGTATTTTGTATAATTTCTCTATCTATTGGCTTTATGTAATTTCTCTTTTTTTGTCTATAATCTTTTTTTGATGATTTTCTTTTATATGTAACACCTGTATATGTTCGATTTCTAATGATTCTGTATATTATCCCAGATGTCCACCTATCATAATAATTTTTGCCTGCTGCTTTAGTCATATTCATATATTGCATTGGTGAAGGTATATTTTTAGAGTTCAATATATTTGCCACATCTTTTCTTCTTTTTCCTTCTATTATACTTTCAAAAATAAATTCTACAATTTTCACAACATTTTCATCTATTTCTAAAGTTATTCTTCCTTCTGGATTTTTTATTCTTATATATCCATATGGTGCTATAAATCCCATATAATTTCCTTGTTCTACTTTTTGTTCTTTAACTGCTTTGATTTTTTTTGACGTGTCTTTAATATAGTAATCATTTAATATTCCTTTTATACCAACCATCATTTCTTTAGTGTCATTATCTTTTTTTACACTATCATAATCTTCGTTTATAGCAATATATCGAATATTATGTTCTGGAAAAAAGCGTGTAATATAAAAACTAGTTTCAATATATTCCCTACCCAATCTTGAAAAATCTTTTGTAATGATTGTTCCAATATTGTCCTGTTCTATTTCTTTCAACATTTTTTCAAATGCAGGTCTTGCAAAATTAATTCCTGAATAACCTTCATCAATATATTTTTTAT
This sequence comes from uncultured Clostridia bacterium, assembly GCA_947589015.1. Lineage (GTDB taxonomy): Bacteria > Bacillota > Clostridia > TANB77 > CAG-508 > CAG-269. Next base: position 33,425 of record CANPZF010000002.1, on the reverse strand, counting down.
CTATATGTATATTGTTTTTCGTTGCATATTCTTCTATTAATTCAATTTGATTCAATATACTATCTGAAAAGTCTTTAGATTTTTCTACATCTTCTTCTGATAGTCTAATATAAGCGCAATTCAATTTTATAAATACTCCTTAATCTAAATTATATTTTACAAATATCTTTACTTTTTTATCTTTCATTATTTCAATTTTTTGTATTAATTCCATTAAAATTTGCTTATTGATTTTCTCTAATTCCAAAAATTCTTTTATTTTCTTTTCAATTAAATGGCTATTGGTGGTGTTTTCTTTCACCATTTTGTTTAGTTTAGTTACTTTTTCTATATAATTATTTTTATCATCTTCAATTTGCCTTTTTAACTCTATAAATTCATCCTCAGATATAAGATTATTTACTTTATCTACATACAAGTTTTTTATTGCTTCTTTTAAATTATCTATTTTTTTATTGTATTTAATAATTTCATTGTTTATATTCTGTGTTTCACACATATTTCTTTGTTTTTGTTCACCTATTTTTTTAAAATCTTTTTTATTAGCATATTTATTAAGTGTATCTCTTAAGTAACTAATAACTATATCATTTAATTTTTGTTCTTGAAAATAATGTAAACTACAAACTCCATGTCTGTATCGTATATTATTAGAACAACAATAGTAAGTTTCTATATTAGCTTCTTTAATCTTCCTTTTATTTATTCTTCTTCTAACTGCCATTACTTTACCACAATCACCACAGACAACTAATCCTTTTAATAAATAACTATATCCTTTCGCACATCTACTATCATTATTTTTTGTCATTCTTTTTACATTATCAAAATCTTCTTTACTTATTATTTGTGGGACACAGCTTTCAACAATAATCCAATCTTCTTGTTTTAATTTTATCTTTTTTTTGCTTTTATAATTTACCTTATCAAATTTTCTTTGTACCATATTTCCAATATAAATCTGATTGGTTAATATTTGGTTTATGGTACTGACACTCCATAAATAACTTGTATATGTTTTTTTTATGTTTCTACCATTGTATATTGACGGTGGAGAAATGTTTTCAGTTGATAGTGTTCTAGCAATTATTGTCGGTCTAATTCCATCTAATCTCATACTAAAAATTCTTTTTACAATTTCACTTGAATATTCATCTATCACAAGTTTACAATTATTTTCTTCTGACCTTTTGTATCCATAAGGTACAGTACTTCCCATATATAATCCTTGTTTCATTTTATTTTGTCTAACACTCTTTATTTTTTTAGAAGTATCTTTTAAGTACCAATCATTTATAATTGTTTGAAATGGAATCATATCTTCCACACCGTTTGGATTAAATGTATCAAAGTTTTCTAATATAGAAATATACCTTATGTTGTGTTCTGGAAAATATTTAAACATATAATGACTTGTTTCTATAAAATCCCTTCCCAATCTTGACGTATCTTTTGTTATAACAGTTGATATATTTCCATTTTCAATTTCATTTATTAGTTCTTTAAATTTAGGTCTTTCAAAATTGCCACCACTATAACCATCATCAATAAAAAATTCAAATTTGCCTAAATTATTCTGTTCTATATATTTTTTTATTAATTCTTTTTGATTACTTACACTCTCACTTTCACCTTCTTTTTCATCTTCTTTTGATAATCTTATATATGCTGCAACTTTTGAATAATATGTCCTCATTTTTAATTACATTCCTTTCCAAGTCATAAATTTAAGTTTTAACACAGTTCAAATTGTAATTATTTTTCGGCTTTTTCTCCCTGAAGAAAAAAATGCCTATCATAGGCATTTTAATATATATAAAATTTTTGTTAGCCCATTTTAGACATATTTATTTCCAAATATTTTTCAAATATTTTTAATATTTTTTTTTCAATATTTTCAGCATTTTTATCATAAATAATAATAACTTCTTCATTTTTCTTCATTATACTTACCTCACAAAATTAAATTGTTTATTTAAAATTATGAGGAAACTACATTTTTTATGAATTAATAATCTAGAGGTATCCATGACACACCTTTTTCTTGTGAAAAACTAAATTATAAATCAAAATTAAATGATTATTATAGGCATTTTTTCTTTGTTTTTTATTATTTTTTTCTAAAAAATTTTAATATTTTATTTAGAATACTCCTAAACCATGACGTTTGTTTAATTTCCAGCAGGTTTATATTGTTTGTGTTGTCATTTGTTTTATTTTGTCTTTGTTTAAATATATTGTCTGGATTATATTTCTCTCGTAATTCCTTCTCATATATATATCGTTTTTGTTTTTCTTGTTGTATTAGTTTATTTCTTTCTTCGTCTGAAATAAGATAATCTCTATATATTAGTGCTATTATTGCTTTAGTGTCGTCGCTTATAGAATCTTTCCAATTAGTATTATAAATTATTTCATTTTTGTTATAATCATTACTCATATTATTTTTTATAAATTCTAGAAATGATTTTGGTATCTTTTGTTTTATTTCAGATTCACTATTTTGTATTATTTCATAAGTTTCTCTTAATGATTCTTTGAAATTTTCTTCCATATGTATTTCTCCTAATTCACTCTGTCATATTTGGTGTTTGTCCGTCTTGTTGTTGGCTTTGTATTTTTTTCTTTTGCTCTTTTAGTTTTTGAATTATTGCATCTATTTGTTCTATATCTGTTAAATTATATATTTCACTATAGTCATCTTCTGTAAATAGTTCTTGTGTTGATTGTTGATTTGTTTGTTTTATGATTCCTCCCCATTCTAATAGTTCGATTCTTGTTTGTTCTTCTTGATATGTATACATTTGTGGGTCTAATTTTTGTGTAGACAATTGATTTAAAATTTTATAATCATCTTGAGTTGGTTTTTCTCCATTTTCCATTCTGTTTTTCATTTCCTTATATTTTGTAACATATGATTTCTGAGCTGGTAAATCACTAATTTTTGCTGTATCTGATGCAATAGGTTCTTGTGTTGTTTGTTGATTTGTTTGTTTTATGATTCTTCCCCATTTTAATAGTTCGATTCTTGTTTGTCTTTCTTGCTCTGTATACATTTGTGAATCTAATTTTTGCGTAGACAATTGATTTAATATTTTATAATCGTCTTGAGTTGGTTTTTCTCCATTTTCCATTCTGTTTTTCATTTCCTTATATTTTGTGACATATGATTTCTGGGCTGGTAAATCACTAATTTTTGATGTATATATGTTATCGTCTTTTGGAGTCTGTTGTAATATATTGATTTCTTTTGTTGTTATATTTCGAGTAAGTATTTGTTCTTTTGCAGCTATAGGTACACTATTAAAAAAATCTTTTACTAGCTTTCGTTGATTTTCATAGCTGTTGGGTCTATAATCTTTGCTTTGGCCATTTATTGTTCCTTTTGTTCCAATCATTGTAAGTTCTCCAGCATCTATATTTACTAATGCTAAGTCTCCATTATATGCTGTCTCTGTATCTATAATAATTCTTCCTAAATTGTAATCTATATCAGGAGTTCCTCTTTTGGGCGTGTGTCCGCATATTGTATAGTATCCTTTTTGATGCCATTTTTGCCATTCTTTAACTGCTTGTGTACCTCTTGCTGATATATAATCGTATAATCCTCTTTTATCTTTTTGTATGTTTGTAGTCGCATTTGATTGTATCATGCTTCTTGCTTGTTTTAAAGTTATACCTTGATTATTTTTAGTAGGCACTGGTATTGGAGCAGCATGAGTTATTACATAGTTTTTTCCTTCTATGTTGATTTGTTTTTGTATATAACAATTTTCCATGAAATTATATAATTGTTCTTGTACATTGTCTTTCATTCTCATAAAGTTAAATATTGTATGTCTTCCATCATTATATATGTGTTCAGCTAAAACTAACATTTCTTCAAATGATATGTCTTTTAGCCATGTAATTTTTTTTTTTATTGTATCAAATTCTGTTCTTCCCTCTTCTCCTCCTAATCTTGCTAATTCTAATTCATAACATAATTTTTCGAATTGAGGCCATAAATCTAAATCTGCTTGATTTTTTATACCAATTTTGTGCTTCATAATAGTTTCCATATTCTCAATAAACATTAAATCGTGATTTCCTATTATATATTCTATTTTTGGTTTTTTCCCTTGTTCTCCTGAATGTTGCATTATATCTATTAGTATTTGAATACCTTCGTCTCCTCTGTCTATTGCATCTCCTAGTATATATAATTTATCATCGTCTTTTAATTGTTTTAGTGCATTTTCGTATGATCCTTTCATTCCGTGAATATCACTACATATATAATTTTTTCCCATAAATTTTCTCCTCTTATAATACTGTACTAATTATATCATTTATAATTTAGCTTTTCTACTATCTTTTACTATAAACTTCAAAAAAATTGTTACAGGATAGTGGTTACAAACTTAGAATATGCTAAAATGCTTATATATTAATATTTGCAGTCAATACCCAGATTGTTACACCCCAGATATGTTTTGACAAAATATATTAATATATAAGCATTTAAATCATTATCTTGTAACAAAAAATTTTTTATTGGTGTGTGTATATAAAAATATTATCTCCATCTAAATGCAATATTTTACCTGTAATAATTCTTTCTTTATTTCTTTTGTCTAAATTTAAAATTCCTATTCTATATTGTGTATCTTTTTCATTGTTTTTTGAAGAATTTATTCTTTTTTCTGCCTTTATTTCTTGCAACTTTAAATTATTTTTTATTGTTTTTTTGTCTATAAGTTCTAAATCTTCTATATGACAGTCTGCTTCTACTCTTTCAATTAAGCCTCTTAAAATAGCTATTTTTCCATTTCTTGTGCTTATTATATTTTTTACAACAAAAATTACATCTTTGTTATATGATTTTCTGCCTACTATATCACCTTTCTTTATCTGTCTCATTTCATCACCTCATTAAATTGGGCTATAATATTTTATGTCGAAATTGGTAATATAGTGTCAATATTATACAATATCTACTATTCATCTATTGTTGATATACCTAGTGTAATTTCTTCTAAAACATCTAGTAAAACTCTTACTGTATCTAATGCTGTAAATATAGGTATATTATTTTCAACTGCACATCTTCTAATAAATGCACCATCTGTTTCTTGATTTATAGAATCTAAATCTCTTGTATTAATAACATAACTTACATATCCTTGCCTCATAGAATCCAATATTTCTTCGCTACCCTCACTAATTTTTTTCTTGATTCTCGTTCTTATTCCATGCTCTTTCAAGAATTTAGCAGTTCCTTCTGTAGCTTCTATATTAAATCCTAAATTATAAAATCTTTTTATTAGAGGAAGTGCTTCTTCCTTATCCTTATCAGCTATAGTCAAAAATATAGTTCCATAATTAGCCAAATGCATTCCTGAAGATTGTAATGCTTTATACAATGCTCTAGTTAATTTTTTATCATATCCTATAGCCTCTCCTGTTGATTTCATTTCTGGTGAAAGATATGCATCTAAGCCATTCAATTTTGAGAAAGAAAATGCTGGTGCTTTTACATACCATTTTTCTTTTTCCTTTGGATATACTTCTGTAATTCCTTGTTCTTTTAATGTTTTTCCTAACATAACAAGCGTTCCTATATCTGCCAAAGAATAACCTGTTGATTTAGATATAAATGGTACAGTCCTAGATGACCTTGGATTTACTTCAATTACATAAACATCTTCATTTTTATCTACAATAAATTGAATATTATATAATCCTACAATTCCTATTCCTAGCCCTAATTTTACTGTATAGTCTATTATAGTTTGTTTTGCTTTTTCACTAATGCTAAAAGTCGGATAAATACTAATACTATCACCTGAATGTATTCCTGTTTTTTCAACATGTTCCATAACTCCTGGTATAAAAACATCTTTTCCATCACAGACTGCATCTACTTCTAATTCTTTACCTATAATATATTTATCAACTAAGACTGGTTGTTTTTTATTTATTTCTACTGCTGTTTTTAGGTATTTTTCCAATGATATTTTATTAGAAACTATTTGCATTGCTCTTCCACCTAGTACATAGCTTGGTCTTACTAATACAGGATATCCTATTTCTTCTGCCACTTTTATTCCATCTTCTATATTAGTTACAGCTTCCCCTTTAGGTTGTAATAACTTTAAATCTTTCATTACCTTTTCAAAAGCATCTCTATTTTCAGCTTTTTCTATTGCATTGACGTCTGTACCAATTATTTTTACCCCTAGCATAGAAAGTGGCTCAGCTAAGTTTATGGCTGTTTGTCCACCCAAAGCTGCAATAATTCCTTCTGGCTTTTCTAAATCAATTATATTCATTACATCTTCTACTGTTAATGGTTCAAAATATAATTTGTCACTAGTTGTATAATCTGTTGATACTGTTTCTGGATTGTTATTTATAATAATTGCTTCGTAACCTGCTTCTTTTATAGTTTTTATTGCATGAACTGTTGAATAGTCAAATTCTACTCCTTGCCCAATTCTAATTGGTCCAGCTCCTAATACAATTATCTTTTTATTGTCACTTACAATTGATTCATTTTCTTCTTCATAAGTAGAATAGAAATAAGGTACATAACTTTCAAATTCGCTACTACATGTATCAATCATTTTATATACTGGATATATATTTTCTTTTTTCCTTAATAAATATATTTCTTCCTCTGTCTTTTTCCATATCTTCGCAATATATTTGTCACTAAATCCAAATTTTTTTACATGTTTTAAAACACTAATATCTCCAACATTTTCTATTAGTAGTTTTTCTAAAATTACTATATGTTTAATTTTTTCTAAGAAAAACATATCTATTTTTGTTATGTTATATATTAATCCTATATCCACATCTCTTCTAATTAATTCTGCTATTGCATAAATTCTATCATCTGTACCATCTTTGATATAATCCATTAAATCTTCTGTTTTATATTTATTAAATTTGTCCATTTGGATATGGCATACTCCAATTTCTAATGAACGAACTGCTTTTAATAGACTTTCCTCTAATGTTCTACCTACACTCATTACTTCCCCTGTTGCTTTCATTTGTGTACTTAACTTATTTGATGCAAGTGTAAATTTATCAAATGGAAATCTTGCAACTTTTGTTACTACATAGTCTAGTGCAGGTTCAAAACTTGCTGGTGTGTTTGCCAACATAATTTCATCTAATCTCATTCCAATTGCAATTTTAGCAGAAACTCTTGCTATTGGATATCCACTTGCTTTAGAAGCTAATGCTGAAGAACGTGACACTCTAGGATTTACTTCTATTAAATAATATTTAAATGAGTGTGGATCTAATGCAAATTGAACATTACATCCTCCTTCTATTTTTAAAGCTCTTATTATTTTTAATGCGCTATCTCTTAGTAACTGATATTCTTTATTTGTTAAAGTTTGACTTGGTGCTACTACAATAGAATCTCCTGTGTGGATTCCTACTGGATCTAAATTTTCCATATTACATACAGTTATTGCTGTATCATTTTTATCTCTTATTACTTCATATTCAATTTCTTTATATCCTTTTATACTTTTCTCTACTAAAACTTGTTTTACAGGAGAAAGTTTTAATGCATGTTTTATCAATTCTCTTAGTTCTTCTTCATTATCTGCAAATCCTCCACCAGTTCCTCCTAATGTAAAAGCTGGTCTTAAAACAATTGGGTAACCTATTTTTTTAGCTGCTTCTACACCTTCTTCAATAGTTGTTGCTATAATAGACTCTAATACAGGTTCTCCTAATTTTTCACATAACTCTTTAAACTTTTCTCTATCTTCTGCTTTTTCAATACTTTCACTACTAGTTCCTAAAAGTTCTACTTGACATTCTTGTAAAACTCCTTTTTTATATAATTGCATTGCTAAGTTTAAACCTGTTTGTCCACCAATTCCTGGCAATATAGCATCTGGTCTTTCATATCTAATAATTTTAGCCACATATTCCATTGTTAATGGTTCCATATACACCTTATCTGCGATAGCTGTATCTGTCATAATTGTTGCAGGATTAGAATTAACTAATATAACTTTGTACCCCTCCTCCTTTAGTGCTAAACAAGCTTGTGTTCCTGCATAATCAAATTCTGCTGCTTGTCCTATTACAATTGGTCCTGAACCAATTACTAGTACAGTTTTTATATCTTTTCTTTTTGGCATTTTTATACCTTCCTTTCATAATTCTTATATTTCTATTTACTTTTTTCTAATAACTGTATAAATTGGTCAAATAAATATTCACTATCTTGTGGTCCTGGTGCACTCTCTGGATGATATTGTACACTAAATATTTTGTCCTTTTTGCATGCTACACCTTCTACTGTATTATCTAAAATATTTTTATGAGTTACTACTAATCCTGTTTTCTTTAATGATTCTTCTTCTACTGCATAGCTATGATTTTGACTTGTAATTTCAATTTTGCCAGTTTCTAAATTTTTAACTGGATGATTTCCTCCTCTATGTCCAAATTTCAATTTATATGTTTTAGCCCCATATGCTAGACTTATCATTTGATGGCCTAAGCATATTCCAAATATAGGATATTTACCTTTTAATTTTTTTACTAATTCAATTACTTCTGTTACATCCTCTGGATTTCCTGGTCCATTAGACAAAAATATTCCATCTGGTTTTAATTCTATAATTTCTTTAGCTGTTGTATTATATGGAACTATGGTTACATTACATCCTTTTTTATTTAAATTTCTTACAATATTTAATTTTATTCCACAATCTACAGCTACTACATTATAATTTGGATTAGCTGTTCTTGAATACCATTTTTTCTTGCAACTTACTTTTGCTACTGCATCTTTGGGAATTTCATATTCATGTAGTTTTTTTAGTGCTTTTTGCTTACTTATATTAATATCTGTTATAATTACTTTTCTACTACCTTTTTCTCTTATGCTTCTAGTTAATTTTCTTGTGTCTATACCTGAAATTCCTGGAATATTGTTTTCTTCTAAATATTCTGATAGTGTTTTAGTATAACGAAAATTACTTGGATGGTCATTGTATTCCCTTACTATCATTCCTCCGATTGTAGGTTGTTTGGTTTCATAGTCATCATCTGTTATTCCATAGTTTCCAATTAATGGATATGTCATTACTACCATCTGATATGTATATGATGGGTCTGAAATTATTTCTTGGTATCCTGCCATAGATGTATTAAAAACAATTTCACATATAGCTTCTTTGTTACTACCAAATCCATATCCATAATATTCTTCTCCGTCTTCTAATACAATTTTTTTGTCGAATTCTTTCATAAAATACTTCCTTTCTTTCTAAATTACAAAAAAAAATAAGGTATTTTCCCTTATTTAGAACATAAATATAAATGAAATTATTAAAGCAACTATTAAAAAAACATTTGATTCTATGAAATTTGTTTTTTTAATATATTTTTTCATATTATTAGCACCCTTCTTACATTAATTTAATTTTGTTACTTTTATTACACTTTTTTTATTATAACAGATTTTGCATATAAATTGCAATAGTTTTTATATTAATTTCTATGTTTTTTGTTATTGGATAATAGTCAAACCATTGATGTAGTTGCTAGTTCTATAATAATATATTATCATAGCACTAACATTTACATTAATGATTGAGCTATTATCCAGTAACTATTTTTTTATAGATTAAAATATTTATTTTTTTTTGTAAATGGTATATAATAATCATGATTAAAATATTTGGGGATTTATATGAAAGAAAAAAAGATAATCAAGTTTATTTTAATAATATTTTGGATATTTATTATAGGAAGTGTTTTTGGATTCTTTGCAGAAATGTTATATGCATTTGTATACACTAGAACAATAGAAGTACGACAAGGTTTAATTTATGGTCCTTTTATACAAATCTATGGCATAGGGGCAATAGCATATTATTTACTTGTTTCAAAAATACAAGAACCTAAAAAATTATTTTTTGCTGGAATGATAATGGGTGGAACCCTTGAATACTTATGCTCCTTTTTTCAAGAAATGTTTTGGGGAACAATTTCTTGGGATTATAGTAATTTGTTTATGAATTTAAATGGTAGAACAAGTCTATTATATTGTTTTTATTGGGGAATTATTGCTGTAATATTTTTAAAAATAGCATATCCTTTAATTTCAAAATTTGAGTACTTAATTTACAAAAAAAATGTTAAAATTTTTACTGTATTTTTCATGTTATTTATGACATTTGATATTGTAATATCTTGTATGGCTGCTACCAGACAACAACAGCGTTCTTTTAATATACCTGCTAAAAATTCCATAGATACTTTTTTGGATAAATATTATCCAGATGATTATTTAAATGAAATTTATCATAACAGAAAGCAACTTAATTAAATATATTATAAAAAAGCAATAAATCAAAATAGATTCATTGCTTTTTTCTTTATTAAATCCATTCTCCATATTTTTTAATATAATAGTTCTTTGCATAACTTGCAACTATACAATAGAACAATGAAATTGCAAACATTATCAAAATAACATGTGCACCAATTGGTACAAGACCTATAGTTTTTCCCAAAATAGTATATGGCAATAAAATTGCAATAATCATTATAATTATAGAAGAAAAATATACTGGCTTACTTGCATTGCTACCTTCAATAGGATTTTTAGCAGTTCTAATAATATGCATTCCTAGTAAATTAGAAATTATACTATAGCAAAACCATATACTTTGAAATGTTGCGGCATCTCTAACTTTAAATACAAACCACATATATGCAAATATAAGCATATCAAATGCTGAACTTAACGGTCCCATAAAAAACATAAATCTCTTTAAGCTATTAATATCAAGTTTTTTAGGATTTTGTAAATCTTCTTTATCTACATTATCAAAAGGTAATGTCATTTGTCCAAAATCATATAATAATCCTTCTACTAATAATTGTATTGGTGTTTCTGGTAAAAATGGTAAAAGTACACTTGCAACCATAACAGAAAGTACTTCTCCAAAGTTAAAGCTAGTTGCCATTTTTATATATTTCATTAAATTAACAAATGTTCTTCTTCCTTCAGTTACACCATCTAATAATACATTTAAGTCTTTTTCTAATAAAATTACATCGGCAGATTCTTTTGCAATATCTACAGCTGTATCAACTGAAACACCTACATCAGAATTTGTAAGAGAAGGGCTATCATTAATTCCATCTCCCATATATCCTACTGTATTTCCAGCTTCTTTTAAAAGACGTACTATTCTAGCTTTTTGAATTGGAGAAAGCTTTGCAAATACATTTGTTACCCTCAGATGTCTTAAAAGCGCAATATCTGTTAATTTATCAATTTGACTTCCTACAACTATTCTTTTAGTATTAATTCCTACTTTTCTACAAATACATCTTGTAACTTCTGCATTATCTCCTGTTAAAACCATAACACGGATTCCTGCTTTATTTAAACGCTCAATAGATTCTTTTGCACTTTCTTTAGGTGGATCTAAGAATCCTATAAATCCCATTAGTACCATATCACTCTCATTTGATACATCAAAGTTTTGAATATTTGCAATATTATTTTTTTGACATACAGCAACAACTCTTAAACCTTCTTCATTTAATTTTTTGCTAACTTCTTTTATATGATTTTTGATTTCTTTTGTAATAGGACTAACTTGTCCTTTGTAATCCACTAATGTACAAATACTTAGGATTTCTTCAACAGCACCTTTGGTTATCATTTGCTTTTTATTGCCATCATCTAAAATTACAGACAAACGTCTACGAGAAAAGTCAAATGGAATTTCATCAATCTTTTTATATGTGGTCTTTAAAGATTCTAATCCATTTTCAATACCTCTAGCAATAACAGCCTCATCTATATTTCCCTTTAAGCCTGTTTGGAAATAAGAATTAAGAAAGGCATGTTTTAGTACTCTTATGTCCTCTTCCCCATTTGTATCTAAATATTTTTCAAGCACTATTTTATCTTCAGTTAATGTTCCTGTTTTATCTGTGCAGAGAATATTCATTGCTCCAAAATTTTGAATTGCATCCAATTTTTTTACAATAGTTTTTTTCTTAGACATTCTTACAGCACCTTTAGATAAACTAGAAGATAAAATTACTGGAAGCAATAGTGGTGTAATACAAATAGCAATTGCTACTGCAAATGTAAATGCAAGTATTGTATCATGTTTCCATGCATTTAATATAAATACAATTGGAATTATAATAAGCATAAAGTGAATTAATAATCTACTTATATTTTCAATACCTTGTTGAAAAGAAGTTTTTGGTTTTCCTTTTGAAAGTGTATTTGCAACTTTTCCAAAATACGTATCATCTGATGTTTTTATAATAACCCCTTTTGCACTTCCTGATGCTACATTTGTTCCCATAAAACAAATTGTATCTAAATCTGCAATATTTACAATATCATCCATTTCAAGTTCAGATTCTGATAATTTTTTTACTGTATCAGACTCCCCTGTTAGTGCTGATTGTCCTACATATAAATCTTTTGATTCAATAATTCTCAAATCTGCTGGAATCATACTTCCTGCTGAAAGTAAAACAACATCACCTAAAACTACCTCTTTTATAGGGACTTGTACTTCTTTTCCATCCCTAATTACTGTTGCCGTTGTTGCTACTAATTCTTTTAGTTTTTCAGCTGCTTTATTAGAACGATATTCTTCAAAAAAGTCTAATAACGTACTTACTGTAACTAACACTACAATAACAATTATGTTAGCATAACTAGGTGTCTCGGGTAAATATACATCTGTATACAAGAGTATTAATACAATTCCTAATAATATGCAATTAAAGGGTGAAAGAAGACTTTCCACAAAATAATTATACCATTTTTTTGGTTTTGCCTGAGTTATTTCATTAGGTCCAAATCTTTGAATATTTTCCTCTGCTTTTTGCGATGTTAATCCTTTTTCTGAAATATTAAATGTTTTGAGAAATTCTTCCTTTCGTAAAGTACATTCTTTTCCATACAATTTTGCTACATTAACTTCTTCTTTAGCATTCGTCATTAATAATCATCTCCATTTTTTTTATTCTTTATTATTATACCATTAAATTGAAAAAGTAAAACTATATTTTTTAAATATATGAAAAAAATCGTTTTTATTTTGCCTGTTCTATTGCTCCTCAATTTTGAATACAATTAAACAAAACTAAAAGTATTCAATGGAGGCTGTCTTTATGAAAAATGTTTCAATAGAAGAACGTGCAACAGCTCTTGCACATTATATTATAGATTCAAAAGATACAGTCAGAGGAGCAGCAAAAAAATTTGGAATTTCTAAATCCACCGTACATAAAGATGTTTCTGAAAGATTGAAAAAAATAAACTCTAGCCTAGCCAAAGAAGTCAGAGCCATTTTAGATGAGAACAAGGCTGAACGACATATTAGAGGAGGAATGGCAACTAAATTAAAATATAGCCATTTAAAAAAATCATAGCCACATATTTATGGTTATGATTTTATTTATTTTCTTCACTTATTTTATTAAATATAGTTGACACAAATACGATAATACAAATAATTCCTAAGCAGAATCCTGCTATTACATCACTTGGATAATGAACTCTTAAATATATTCTGCTAAATCCTATTAAAATAATTAATAGAGTTAAAATCATTATTATTACATTTCTTAAAATTTTATTTTTTATGTTTTTATAAGTTAAATAAATTATAAATCCATAGAATGCCATATTGTTAGTAGAATGTCCTGACGGAAAGCTATATCCTACTTCTTCAATTAGTCTTTCATTTATTGGTGGTCTAGGTCTTTGAAATATGCTTTTTAAAATTGTATATGATAATGAACTTATTAAAATGTTTAAAGTTATTCCTATAGCATACTTTCTTTTTTTCATAATAAACATTATCATTATTAGAATTAAAGATATTCCACATACACTTGTCGTTCCTCCAATATTAGTAATACAAATAATTATATTAGTTAGAATTGGACTTCTTAATTTTAATATATTTTCATATAAGATATTATCAAAGTGTTCTATCCAACCAGTTGCAATGCACACATATATAAAAGTAAAAATTAATATTAAGAATAATACAATTAACCATTTCGTGTTCTTACTTTTCAATTTTCTCTCCTTTTATCTTTTTTGTATAAACATTATAACATTAAATGAAAGTAGACACAATACACATAAATTGATTGCTTAAGTTTTGGTATTTTTGTGACATTGGCACTTCTCGCTTTTTATTATACAATACGGCAGCATATAGTATATATATTAGTTGATAAATCAACTTGTTCATTACATTCAAAAAGAAATTCTAATATACAAAATTGCGCCTCTTTCACTCAGGCCAAAATGATTATTAATATATTCTTTTGAATGAAACGACGAATGCGCCGTGGAATGACTGTAGAAATTCTAAATAAAATCAATTAGGGAATCTCGCCTCACGAGGGCGCTGATTGATTTTATCAAGAATTTCTAAGTCATGTATCAAGCCGAGGCGTGTAATGAAAAAGAATATATTAATAATCATTTTTCCGTGAACATCCCTCAATTTTGTATATAAGAATTTCTATTTTTCATTCCAATCAAGCGTTGATTTATCAACTAATATATATACTATATGCTGCCGTATTGTATAATAAAAAGCGAGAAGTGCCAATGTCACAAAAATGCCAAAACTTAAGCAATCAATTTATGTGTATTGTGTCTATTCTCATTTAATGTTATAATATTAAACAAAAGGAGAATTTATGATTAGAATTAACAATATAAAAATAAGAAAAGATCTATCTGATATAGAAATTTTAGAATTTGCTATCAATAAAGTTTCCATTAATAAAGAAGATATACTTGAATGGCACATTTCTAAAAAATCTATTGATGCTAGAAAAAAAGATGATATTCATTATACATATAATATAGATTTAAATTTAAAAAATGAAATCAAATATTTAAAAAGAAAAAATGCTCATATACAACAAATACAATCGGCTAAAATTTCACCAATATCAATAAATTACAATTCCTCTAAGCCTCCTGTTATTATTGGAGCAGGACCAGCTGGGCTCTTTGCTGCTTTAACTTTTGTCCAAAATGGTATTAAACCTATAATTATAGAACAAGGAAAAACTGTTGAGGAAAGAAAAAAAGACGTTGATTTATTTTTAGCCACTGGAAAATTAAACATTTCATCAAATGTTCAATTTGGAGAAGGTGGTGCTGGAACATTTTCAGATGGAAAATTAACCACTGGTATCAATAGTCCCTTTTGTAAAAAAGTATTACAAGAATTTGTTAATTTTGGTGCTCCAAAAGAAATTTTATATTTATCCAAACCTCATATTGGTACAGATAATTTAATTAATATTATAAGAAATATGAGAAATTACATTATTTCTAAAGGTGGTACATTTCTTTTTGGAGAAAAAGTTACAGATTTTAAAATAGAAAATAGTAAAATAACAGCAGTATATTGTTCAAAAGAAATCAAAACTGATTTTGTAGTTCTAGCCATAGGTCATAGTTCTCGAGATACTTTTGAAAAATTATTAGAAAACGGTGTTTCTATGCAAGCTAAAAATTTTTCAGTTGGTGTTAGAATAGAACATCTTCAAAGTGATATAAACTATTCTCAATATGGCAAAAATTGCACTTTAAAATTACCACCTGCTGAATATAAGTTAGCATATCATTCTAATAATGGACATTCTTGCTATACTTTTTGCATGTGCCCTGGTGGAGTTGTAATTGCATCTTCAAGTGAAAATAATACTATTGTCACAAATGGAATGAGTAATTTTTCAAGAAACGGAACAAATGCAAATTCAGCTGTACTAGTTACAGTTACTCCTCAGGATTTTCAAAATAATTCTTCCCCATTAGCTGGGATATATTTTCAAAAAGATTTAGAAGAAAAAGCATTTGCTTTAGGGGGTTCTAATTATTATGCCCCTGTTCAAAGATTTGAAGACTTTTTAAAAAATAAAAAGTCAGAATTTATTGGGAAAGTTAAACCTAGTTACTTACCTGGTTTTACACTAGCTAATTTAAATGATATATTACCTTCATTTGTGTCTAGTACCTTAAAAGAAGGTATTACATATTTTAATACTAAATTAAATGGATTTGCAAATTCTGATAGCATTTTAACTGGAGTAGAAACCAGAAGTTCATCTCCTGTTACTATTCTGAGAAATTCTAATTTAGTGTCTAATATTGATGGATTGTATCCATGTGGTGAAGGTGCTGGATATGCTGGTGGAATTATGTCTGCAGCTGTTGATGGAATAAAATGTGCTATTGCTATATTAGAAAAACATAATTAAAATTGCTATTCGCATATTGTATAAAATAATCAATTTGCTAATAGCAATTTTTATTTATTCTTTCTTATTTGTTCAACAATTTCTACTAAACTATCTATTAAATAATCTACATCTTCTTTCTCATTATCTTCTCCAAATGTTATTCTTAAAGCTCCTTTGGTCCATTCATCACTAAGTCCTGTTGCAACTAAAACATGAGAAGGTGCACTAGAGCCACTCGAACACGCCGAACCAGTAGAAGCACAAATTCCTTTTGAATCCAATTTTAATAGAAGCTCTCCTCCATCTACGTCTTTAAAAGAAACATTAGCATTGCCAGGTAATCTATTTTCTCTATCTCCATTTAATTTTATTTGTGGAATTCTTTCTTCAATTTTCTGTATAAAATAGTTTCTGATTTCTTCTAAATATTTAACATGTTCTGTCATGTTTTTATTTGCTATTTCACATGCTTTTCCTAAGCCAACTATACTAGCTACATTTTCTGTTCCCGCTCTTTTATCTTTTTCCTGATGACCTCCATCCATAAATTTTTCAATTTCTGTTCCAGATTTAATATATAATGCTCCTATTCCCTTAGGTGCATGCAATTTATGTCCTGATAAAGAAAGCATATCTACACCTAATTTACTAACGTCTATTGGTATATTTCCACAAGCTTGAACTGCATCTGTATGAAGCAATATTCCTTTGTCTTTTGCTATCTTAGATATTTTTTCTATAGGTTGTATAGTTCCTATTTCATTATTAGCAAGCATAATACTTATTAAAATAGTACTTTCATTAATAGAATTAGCTAATTCTTGTAAATTAATTACTCCGTTTTCATCAACATTAATATAAGAAATTTTAAAGCCCTGTTTTTCTAAAAATTTACAAGAGTTTAGCACTGCTGGATGCTCTATTTTAGAAGTAATTATATGATTTCCTTTGTCTTTATTGGTATATGCTACTCCCTTTATAGCCATATTGTCACTTTCTGAACCACATCCTGTAAAGTATATTTCATTAGTTCTTGCATTAATTAATTGTGCTACTTTCTTTCGTGCATTTTCAATTTCTCTTTTTGCTTCTCTTCCTATAGAATATATAGATGAAGGATTACCATATTGTATTGTTAAATAAGGTAACATCGTTCTAAAAACTTCATCATTTATCTTCGTAGTTGCTGCATTATCAAAATACCTAATCTTTTCCATATTTAATCACATTCCTTTCACTGTCACAAATCGGTTAGAAAAGAATCGTAATTATTTTTCAATCTTATCTTTCCTTCTTAATATTATATTCTACATTTTATATTATATTTACAACTATTTTAGTTATTTATCATATCCTTTATTTGATTAATATTCTTCATAACTGCTTTATATCCATATTGATAGCAACTATCTAGTTTTTCTACATCTAATAATCCTGTTTTATCAGTTGAAACTGTTAATATATAATCACTATTTTCTAAACTTTGTTCTGATATCTTGTTTCCCATTATATCAATGGTTCTCATTGTAATATCCATAATATTACTATTTTCATCTATATCATCAGCTTTAAAGTTGACTGCCATTACTTTCTCTACACCTTGCTTTCTTACTTCTGTAACTGGTACATTGTCTAATACTCCTCCATCTAAAAATTTGTGATTTTCAAAACTACAAGGACAAAATATTGCTGGAAAACTACTACTTGCTCTTACCGCTTTTCCTACTGAAATATCTGTTATATATTTAGATTCATTTCCTTCCTTAGGAATACAATTTGTAAATATATATTCTTTTGATTCTTGTACATCTACAGCTGGTATAACAATCGGCATTCTTGTTATATCTTTTATATTTTTTATCCCTCTTCTTGATGCCAAATCGTCAAATGCTTTTTCTAAATCTTCTCCTTTATTCAAACCTGATAATCCTACTCTTTTATTCATCATAAAGTTTCCTATTCCTGTTATTATTGGAGCTGAATCTATACAAATTAAATCTTTAGCATATTTTTTGAATAATATGTAGATATAATATGGAGAATATCCTATGGCATATAATGAAGATATTAATGCACCTGAACTGGTTCCACCTATTACATCTATTTTTATTTTGCTATCTTCTAGTGCTTTTATAACTCCAGCATGTGCAATTCCTCTAATACCACCACCTGATAAAGCTAATCCAAATTTCAAATTAACACACTCTCCTATTTTATATTTTTTATATATTATTTACATCAAAATATAAATTTAAACTTAATTAACTAAAATAAAAAAAATGATCGATATATTAATATTTTTAAATATCAATATATCAACCTTTTATTTATACTATTTAATTATTTTTCAAAATAATATCCTCCAAAACCATACTCTACTTTCCTATATTCTTTAATAAATTCTGGTTCTTTATTGCTGTTAGTTTCATAAGTAGGTTCTAATATAATATTTCCTGATTTATCAACTACTCCCCATTTATTATCTTTCATAACTGCTCCAAATCCATAGTTATTTATATCTGTAACCTTATCATATACATAATCTACTTTAACATTTCCTTCTTTATCTATATACCCCCATTTTCCATCTTTTTTACTTGCAAAAATCATATTATTTGAAAATAATGTTGTATTATTTTTTTCATTTCCTTCTAAGTCAAAATACTTTGTTTCTTCTTTATCATAAATTTTCACATAATTATTTATTACTTCTATTACTGTATCATCGGTATCTGGCATTTCACACACTTGATTTAGACTTGAAGAATATATTTGCATAGTTTTATCATCTGTTATAGTTGTTTTTATCATTTTAGTATCTTGAATTTTTTCTATTGAATTATATTTTATTTCTATTTTTTGATTTTCTGATATATCTATTACTCCTAATTTACCGTTTTCTGTAGAAGCAATAAAGTAATCATCATATAAATATGCTAAATATGAATATTTTTGTTTTGTCAGTTGATTTGAATTGGAATCAATTATACTGTATTCACCTTTACTTGTGTCTATTTTTATAGAATATTTTTCATTATTAGTTCTTATTATAGAAATATTACTATCTAAATTTGATTTACTACCATCTTTATTAAATACAACTACTGTATTGTCATTTTGTTTTGCATAGATATGTTGTCCTGTTATGTCTATTTGAGTATATTCAATAGGTATAATACTTTTTCCTTCTATACTCATTACTCCGTATTTTTTTCCTTTTTCAACTACCACTACTCTATTTGTATTGTCATATCTCATAGAAACATATTCATTTGGTATTAATTGTTCTCCATTTTTATATAATCCATATTGACCATTTTTTGAAGCTATTAGATATATTTCTTTATTGTTATTTTTTATTTCTGTAATTCTAGATACCGCATTAAATTCTGGTAATAATAGTTGTTTTCCGTTTACATCTATATATCCATATCTATATCCTTCTTCTGTTTTTATCCCTACAATATAACCTGAATATACGTAATTGCTATTTTCCTCATAATAAATATCTGTTGAAATCTGATTATATTCTAATTTTACTAATTCATTTCCTTTTATGTTAATTACTCCATATTTTTCATCCTGCTTTACTAATAGTTCTCCTTCTTTATATGGTAATGCAGTAATTTCATCATAAATTGGCTTAGTGATTTTCTTTCCTTCAAGACTAATTAGTCCAATTTTTCCTTCTTTTGTATATGTTAATACACTTTTTTCATATATATAGTCAGTAACAACATTTTTTAATTGTATTGGTTGTACTTCTTCATAATTAGATAAAATTTCTTCCTTCTTATCATTTAGCACTTTTGATTCTTCGCCTTCGTAGCATACAAAAACCGCTTTTTCAGGATTTGGTATCACTATATTATCATAATCAGGATTTATAATAATATCTCCATTTTTGTTAATAATTCCGTATTTTCCTTCCTGCCTAACAATGAAATAATTGGTCTCTTCAATTTTTTCTAGTTCATATTTGCGTTTTTCTTCTGTATTATTTTGATATAAGAAGAATGAAACTATTCCTATTATAACTAAAACAACAATTGCAATTATTATATTTTTCTTTTTCATATATTAATAGCCTCTCTTTCAATTTACTATTCTTCATCATCTTCTTCAATTTCTTCTACTTGATTTTTACAAGCTTTTATTTTTAATATTCTTTTATCTTCATATTCTTCTATTTTATATGTTACTCTTTCTGTCTCTATTATTGGGTTTTCCTCTTCATTTGGTATTCTACCTAATTTATCTTGTAAATATCCTGATATAGTGTCATAATCCCCTTCTGGTATATCAGCATTTAATAATTTATTTACATCATATATAGTCATACTGCCACTTAAAATATAAGTATTATCATCTATCTCTTCATATTCTTCTTCTACTTCATCATATTCATCAAAAATGTCACCTACTAATTCCTCTAATATATCTTCCATTGTAATTAACCCAGCTGTTCCACCATATTCATCTAATATAATTGCAATTTGTTTCTTATTTTTTTGTAATTCTTTAAATATTTCATTGATAAGTCTATTTTGCGAAATAAAATAAGCTTCATTGACTATATTTTTTACTTTGAAACTTTTTTTATTTATATTTTTTAAAATATCTTTAACATATATTATTCCTTTA
Source organism: uncultured Clostridia bacterium (assembly GCA_947589015.1). Taxonomy (GTDB): domain Bacteria; phylum Bacillota; class Clostridia; order TANB77; family CAG-508; genus CAG-269. The sequence goes on along the minus strand of CANPZF010000002.1, from coordinate 12,482 downwards.
ATCTCGTCTATAGTTTCATCATACACTGGAATTCTACTATATCTGTATTCTTCTTTTGAAAGCTCTTGCATTAGTTCATCGTTTGTTATATTAATGTCAACTGCAAATATGTCTTTACGATGTGTCATGATTTCAGATACTGTTATATCATTAAATTCAAATACATTGTTAATTAATTCTTTTTCTTCCTCTTTTATTGTTCCTTTTTCTTTTCCTTGGTCTACCATCATTTTTATTTCTTCTTCTGTTACTGATTCTTCATCATTTTCAGTTACTCCAAATAATTTAGAAATTGCATTTGTAGTTGTTGTTAAAAGTTTGACAAATGGTGCTGTTATAATTGATATTGTTCTAATTACTCCTATTGATACAAATGATATTTTTTCATAATGTTTCATTGCCAACCTTTTAGGTACTAATTCCCCAAAAATTAATGTAAAAAATGATAAAATTATTGTTATTATTACTATAGATATACTTCTCCACACTGTTATATCAAGCATTGGCATTAAATTATTTAACGCCGGTGCCAATTTATCTGCAAATGCATCTGAAGCAAATGCACTTGATAAAAATCCAGCTAGTGTTATCCCAATCTGTATTGTTGCTAAAAATTTGCTTGGAGTTTTTAACATTTTTTCAATTTGCTTAGCTTTCTTATTTCCTTCCTTAGCTTGCTTTTCTATCTTTGCATCATTTAATGATACAAAAGCCATTTCACTAGCAGCAAAAAAAGCATTTAGCATAATTAAAATGAATAAAATTACTATTTGTGATAACATAAATGTGTTTTCACCCTTTCAAAACAATTATCATTCATATTATATATTCTTTCTATTTATTTTTCAATATATTTATTTTAGTTTAAATATTTTTTTTGTTAATAGCTAAAATGTTGATATATCCCTCATGATATATCAACATTTATATATAATTTTTACATTCCTGTTTTAGGCAATCTTTTTACTTCTGTTGTTTTTGTTATAGATATTTCCTTTTTTTCAATTTCTGGTTCTTTCATTTTTTTATTATTTACTATTACCGTATATTCTTCCATCCAATCCACTTTAATTTCAATAAATTCGTCTACTTTTTCGTATCCTTCCAAAGTATTTTGTTCTTGTATATAATATGTTCCTGGCATTAGATTTTCTAAAACAATTTTTCCATCACTATCAGTTTTTAAGTTTTTATATAATATTTCTTTATTTTCATTAAATACAGAAAATTCCACTCCTTTCATTGTTTTATTTGTTTCTTCATCTTTTTTTATTATTTTAATTTTTGTTTCATTTATACTAAAAAATTCTGTTGTTTGTGCTTTTCCTTCTTCATATGATGCCATTGTTAAAGCATAATCTTGATATTTATCATTACTAGATTTACCATATATTACAGGTTTAGTTTCCATGTTGCTTTTTACATTTATCTTAAAATTTCCCTCTTGTGTCATATTTTTTATAGGTACTAAAATTTTGAATTTTTCATTTGAAATAAATTCGTTTTTAGGATTATTTTCCATATCTGTTATTATTATTCCTTCTTCTTGTTCTGTTAAATCTATAGTGTATTTTTGTATTCCTGCTTCTGTGGTAATAGAATAAATTTTAGAAACATATTTTTTATCTATATTATCTACTTGCCATTGCTCATTTTCTTTATTTATAGTTATAGTGTCTGATGGACTAGTTGCTGTAGAATTTTTCGCATCAGTTACTATTTTTTTCAGTGCATTTAAAGTTCGTTGCCCTGCTTCTCCTATTGCTTCATAATCTTCTAACTTATTTTCATGTATATAGCAATAAATTGCTTGTTTAGTTGCAGTAAAAGCCTCTTCTTTATTCGCACATCCTAATTCTTGATAACCTACATATGGATATCCATGTATAATTCTTCTCCACAATCCAACATCATTTATTTTTCCCTGAGCACTTACAGAATATGATAAATCATTTTTTACTCCTTGTTTTGCTTTATCTAAACAATATGCTGGATATGCTATTCCATCTTTTATATATTCTGCATAATATGTTTTTACTTCAATTCCTTTGTATTTTAATAAACTTCCACACTCTCCTATTGAATATATATTATAAATATTTTCTTCACTTGCATTTACACTATTTCTAAAGCATAAATAATTTAAACTTAATAATAATAGCATTATAAATATAATTTTTTTTATTTTTTTCATTTTTAACTTCATTCCTTTCTAAGGCACAAATCCTGGTTGGAAAAGAATTAATTGTAATTATTTTTCAACCTTCCTATCCTTCTTTATTTTCTACTGCTTGTATACATCTTCTATAATTGGGTTCATTTTCTACACATGTTATTAGTGTTAATATATTTTCTTTTGTATCTTCTAAATAAGACCAATTTGTATCTTCAATAATTATATGTTCTTCAACTACATATGTTGTTTTAAAACTTTTATATTGATAATAAATTTCATCACCTCTTTTTAATTCCTTCAATCTTGCAAAATAGTTTACATTATGTCCTCTATTATGTGCTGCAAGTCCTATATTTCCTTGCATTTTATATGTTTCAGTAAAATGTCCTACATATTTATCTAATACTTCTTGCGTAGTTCCTTCTCTTATTTGCGCTACTAAGGATATAGCTGGAATTTCTATTTTCCATATTTCTTCATTATTTTGTTTTGAATTATTTTCTTTATATTCTTCTTTAATATTACTTAATTCATTATTTGTATTATTATAATTTTGTTGATTTGACTCTTTGAATTTTACTTGTATACTATTTTTATAAAATGGATTTAAAATTGATAAATAAAAATTATTGTTAGATATAATATATTGAAAAAATTGACTTAAAATAAATATTATTGTTGTTAATATAAAAGCAATTAAATTAACATTTCTTTTGGTATAGCTAATCATTCATAAATATTCACCACCATTTATTATTATTTTACATTTTGGATTATTTTTTCGAAAAAATTTGAAATAAAATTTTTGATTAAAAATTCTGATTTTAAAATCTTTTAAGATATTATCACATTTTTCTAAGTTTGTAAATCTTTTTTCATCGCGAAATTCGACAAAAATATCGCTATTAAAACATAAATAGCGATATTTTTATAGCTTTAATTCTAATTCAAAGTAAAATTCTACACCGTCTTCTTTATTAATAACTCCATAGTTACTATTATAATTATTCATTATTGCCTTTACCAGTGACAACCCTATTCCAGTACCTCCATTTGCTCTATTTCTAGAAGCATCTGATTTATAAAAACGGTTCCAAATTCTAGGTACATCTTCTTCTTTTATATTATCTCCTGTATTAAATACGCTTATTCTTACTCTATTTTTGTCAACATCTACATCATTTTTTATCTTTATTATTTTCCTACCATTTACTTCTTTTACATTTTTTATTGCATTTGTAAAATAATTTGTTATTACTTGTTCTATATAAAAATCATCTGCAAATACTGTTATTTCTTTTTCTTTATCTATTTCAACTTCTATTTGTTTTTCATCTAGTATAACTTTAGAATTTTTTATTACCTCTTGTTCCAACTCTACTATATTGAATTTTTTATCATCAAATTCACGTTTTCCATATTCAAGTTTCATAAGTTCTAGTAATTGCTTAACCAATTTATCCATTTTATTGCTTTCATCTAAAATAACTTCAGCATAAAATTTTCTACTTTCATCATCAGTATTTACGTTTTCTAATAGCCCTTCACTATACCCTTGTATTAAGGCTATTGGTGTTTTTAATTCATGTGATACATCTGATATAAAGCTTTTTCTCATTTCATCTATTTTAGATTTTTCTTCAATATCTTTTTCCAATTCAATATTAGTGTCTCTTAATTGTTTGATTGTTTTTTCTAACTTATCTGACATGGAATTAATACTTTTTCCCAAATTATTAATTTCATCATCTGTATCTGTAATTCTATATTTATGGCTAAAGTCCAAGTTTGACATTTTTTTCGCGATACTATTTAGTTCTAATATTGGTGCTGTAAATTTTCTAGATACAAATGATACTATAACTGCTGCAATTAAAATTGTAAATCCTGCCATTAAATATAGAAAATTGTTTGAAATTTTTACACTCTCTTCTATTGATGTAATAGGAATTCTTATATATAACAAATATCCATTGTCTAATGTTGCAGATAATAATATATATGTAATTTGATTTTTACTGTCTTTTAATTTTTTTATAATAAATGTGTCTCCTTTTTCCACTAACTCTCCATCATTTGAATTAATCCTACTTGTCATTTCGTTCATTTGACCTAATGTATAAAAAAAATCTTTATTTGATGTGTATACATTTACGTTTTGATTGTTTCTTATTAATATATCAAAATTATTTCTTATTGATATTTTTTCTAGTTCATTTTCAAGACCTTCACTTAATGGATTATTATAATAATTATTTATAGATACATATACTTCTTTTAATGCTTTTGTTTTACTATATAAATAAAATTGTCCAAATACAAAATTATTTACTACTATTAGGAAAAATATAATCAGTAAAATTACCATACTAAGTGTTATAAATAATTTTATTCTGACGGATTTTAATGCTTCTTTTAACTTTTTCACTTTTACTATTACCCTTTCATTATTTTACTTCAAATTTATATCCAACACCTCTCATTGTTTGTATATATTTACCTTTTTTTCCCATTTTGTGTCTTATTTTTTTTATATGACTATCTATTGTTCTTGAATCTCCATAATAATCATAATTCCATACATTGTTTAATATTTTGTCTCTAGATAGTGCTATATTTTCATTTTCTACTAAATATGTTAAAAGCTCATATTCTCTCAAACTTAATTCTATTGGTTTTCCATCTATTTTTACTGTTCTTCCTTCTTTATCTATTTCAATTCCACCATAGTTTTTTATTTCTTTTGGGTTTTGATTTGTTCTTTTTAAAATCGCTTCTACTCTTGCTACTAATATTTTAGGGCTAAATGGTTTTGATATATATTCATCTACACCTAATTCAAAACCAAATAACTCATCTTGTTCTTCCCCTCTTGCTGTTAGCATTATAATTGGTACTTTTGATTCTTGTCTAATTTGTCTTAATACAGACCATCCATCTAATTTAGGCATCATTACATCTAGTAAAATTATACTTATACGACTTTTGTTTTCTTCATATACTTGTAGTGCTTTTTCCCCATCTTCTGCTTCTAATATGCTATATCCTTTTGCACTTAAAAAATCCTTTATCAATTTTCTCATTCTTAATTCGTCATCAACAATTAAAATATAATCATTTCCCATTTTTATTAGTATATGTTAGTTTTTTAATACCAACATATCCTCCTTTCTCTCTTTTATCTTAATGTTGTTCACATATATAATTTTATCATATACATATAAATTATACAATTTATTTATGTCTATTTTGTGAAAATAGCTTCTTTTTTTGCTGTTTTTATGGTATAATTAGATTAGGAACTGTTGTTTTGTTTTCATTGGGAAGGAGGAAAAACATGACACTTACAATTGGGGTGTTCTTGTTTTCGTCGGTTCTATTAGTGTTTTGCGCACTACTGAACCTCTGGGCTGCTAACAGCTATAATATTGTTGTACAGCGGCTCAGTTATTGGTTAGACACTGCAACGGCAATTCTCGCTGTTGTGGTTGCCGTGACAGGCATTTCTATTATTGAGAAAATGCTATTTAAATAGAAGTCTCCTGTCAAAAGGAACCTAGCTTTCACAAGCTGGGTTTCTTTTTCTATTTATATTATGACTCTATCTTTTTGAGCATATTTGTGGTATAATTAATTTAGTAACCACTGTTTTTTTTAGAAAGGAGAATATTAACATGACAACAAAAATTACAGTTGCCATAATCCTATCACTAGTCCTCCTATTTTCTTGGAGGATTCTATTAAAAAAAATCGGTGACGAAGGCGACTTTTGTCCATTCGTTAGTACCCTGATTTCTCTTGTATTATTTTTTGTATATTTGGGTTCCTTAGTATGGGATCTATATAAATATTTAAAATAATTATCAGGAGAATCGCAAAGAAACCAGCTCTCACGAGCTGGCCTCTTTGTTCCATATTATTTAATAACTATCCCATATAATCTCTTAATTTCTTACTTCTACTTGGATGTCTCAATTTTCTCAATGCCTTTGCTTCTATTTGTCTTATTCTTTCTCTCGTTACATCAAACTCTCTTCCAACTTCTTCAAGTGTTCTTGATTTACCATCTTCTAAACCAAATCTTAGTTTTAAAACTTTAGCTTCTCTAGGAGTTAATGTGTTCATTACTTCTTCTAATTGTTCTCTAAGTAATGTATATGCTGCTGAATCATGTGGCGCTGGAGAATCATCATCTTGAATGAAATCTCCTAAATGACTATCATCTTCTTCTCCTATTGGTGTTTCTAATGATACAGGATCCTGTGCTATTTTTTGGATTTCAACAACTTTTTCTACTGGTATTTCCATTTCTGCTGCAATTTCTTCTGGAGATGGTTCTCTTCCTAATTGTTGTAATAAATGTCTAGAAGTTCTTATTAGTTTATTTATTGTTTCAACCATATGAACTGGTATTCTAATAGTTCTTGCTTGATCTGCAATTGCTCTTGTAATAGCCTGTCTAATCCACCATGTTGCATAAGTACTAAACTTAAATCCTTTCGTATAATCGAATTTTTCTACTGCCTTTATTAAGCCCATATTTCCTTCTTGAATTAAATCTAAAAATAACATTCCTCTTCCTACATATTTTTTAGCTATACTTACTACTAACCTTAAATTTGATTCTGCCAACTTTTGTCTTGCTTCGTCATCATTTTCTAGAATTCTTTTTGCTAAATCTAATTCTTGATCAAATGTTAAAAGTGGTATTCTACCAATTTCTCTTAAATACATTCTTACAGGATCATCTACATTTATTCCTTCATAGCTCGTATCTGTTATTTCATCTAACTTTAATTCTTCTACTTCTTTTAAGTCTTCTATATCTGGTTCTTCATCCATATCATCTGATAATAAATCTACACCTAGTTCTTCAAAAGCATCAAATACTTTATCTATTTGATCTGGGTTTACATCATCTAGTTCTGTAGCTAAATCTCCATAAGTAATTTGACCTTTTTCTTTCGCTTTTTTTAGTATTTTATTTACTTTTTCATCTTTTATTTTTTCACTTTCATCTTTCTCGTCTTTTCCTGTTTCAGTTTCAGCTTTTTCTGCTTGATTTTTTTCTTCTATTTTTTCTTTTTTTATTTTTTGTACTTTTTCCTCTTTATTTTCCTCTCTTTTTTTGGCTTTATTTTCTTCTGCTTTTTTCTTAGTTTCTTTTCTAGCTTTTTCAATTATCTCTTTTTTTTCTTCTTGGTTCTTATTTTTAGTTTCTTCTTTTTTATTTGCCATTATATTCTTTCCCCCTATTTAATTTTATTAAATATGTATTTAAACATGGTGAATTACTTACTTAATTTTTGCTAATTTTATAATTATATCACTTAACTCTTTTTCTAGATTTCTTTTTTCATTCTCTTCTGATACATTATCTAGTATTCTTAGTATTTCAAGTTTTCTATCATTTAGTTTTTCTCTTTCATAACTTTGTATTATATCATCAATTGCTTTTTCTATATTATCATTGTCTATCTCATAGTCTTCTGCCATAATTGCAGTTATTTGATTTTGTTCAACTTCTTCTAGATTATCTATTATACTATTTATATTACTATTTCCCTTTTCAAATTCATCATACAACTTTTTTGCAATTTTGCCATTAATCTCATTTTTTAAATCTTCTGGTTTTATATTTTGTTTTATTATTTGAAAAATATTCAAATCTCCCATAAGTAAAATATAAAGTATTGTATTTTCTCTCTTAGTTATAGTTTCTGAAACTTCAGTCTGTTGCTTTTGATGTACTACTACTGGTTTTGCTTTTTCTAATATTTTACTGCTTTTGTTATTAGTGTACGTTAATTTATTAACTTCTGCATATATTGCTTCTTTTGATATTTCATAGTTTTTAGCTATTTTTTCAATATATACTTCTCTTTCCATGTTGTTCTCTATCTTTGAAATTAGTTTTGCTATTTCATTTAAAAATTTTATTTTATCATTTGTGCTTTCTAAATTTAAGCTTTGCCTTAATAATTTTACTTTAAATTCTACAACAGAAATTGCTTTTTCTACTAAATTGTCAAATCTTGCTTTTCCAAATTTAATAATGTATTCGTCTGGATCTTTTGCACCTTCCATTTGTAATACTCGTATATCACATCCCATATTTTGTAGAATTTCCATTGCTCTTACTTTTGCAGCTTGTCCAGCTTCATCAGAGTCAAAACTAAGTACTATTTGCTCCGAATTATTTCTTAATAAATATCCTTGTTGTTGTGTTAAGGCTGTTCCTAATGGCGCTACTACATTACTTATTCCTCTTTGATGCAATGAAATAACATCCATATATCCTTCTACAATTAGAAGTCTTTTTTTTATGTTTCCCTTTTTGGCAACATTTAATCCAAATAAATGTCTTCCTTTACTATATACAACATTTTCTGGTGAATTTATATATTTAGGTTTAGAATCATCTAATACTCTTCCTCCAAATGCTATTACTCTTCCTCTTACATCACATATTGGAAACATTAAGCGATTTCTATATCTATCTATATATTTTCCATTTTCATTTTTGTTTACTAATCCAGATTCTAAAATTTCTCTTTCTTGAAATCCTTGCTTTACTAATTCTTTATAAAGTTCATCAAATTTACCTGAAAATCCTATTTGAAACGATTTTAGAGTTTCATTGGATAGCATTCTCTTTTTTACATATTCTTGTGCTATTTTTGCTTCTGGCTTGTATAGATTTTCATGATAAAACTTTGCTGCAAATTCATTTACTTTATATACTTTTGATTTTAAAATTTCTTTTGATGAATCTAAATTGTCATCTAATGACGGTAATTGTATATTTGACCTTTGTGCTAATTCTTGAACGGCTTCTATAAAATTTATTCCTTCGATTTTACTTAAAAATGTGAAAACATTTCCTCCTACTCCACATCCAAAGCAGTGAAATATTTGTTTATCTGGTGAAACAGAAAAAGAAGGTGATTTTTCATTGTGGAATGGGCATAATCCAAAATAATTTCTTCCGCTTCTCTTTAGTCGTACATATTGAGATATAATATCTACTATATCATTAGTTTGTCTTACTTCATCAATTATTTCTTCACTATAACGTGCCATTATTCCCTCCTTTTCTATTAAATTGTTTCAAATAAATATACGTAATTATATTATTCGACGTATTTTACATAAATCCTTCTTTATAATAAAAAAAACGAACTACAAATTATTTTTTTATTTGTAAAGTTCGCACTATTAGTTATATATCAATTTTATGATGATTTTTTGTATGGCTTAATTTCATCAGTAACTTCTAAGATGTAATCACAAGACGTATTGTAAAAATTTGCTAAAATTTTAAGATAATTTACAGGAATGCTCCTTTTTCCTGTTTCATATAGTCCATACTGTTGTCTAGTAATATGTAATAAACTAGCTATTGTTACTTGCTTATAGTCAAAATCTTCTCTTAATTCTTTTAGACGCTTCAAATACATAAAAAATACCTCTTGTCTTTTTATTTATTTGATTTTATCATGCATACATATAAATGCTAAAAAACGCATTTAAAAAAGTGCCTAAATTATTTTGGACATAACTTATATATTACAAATATTACAAATACATTACAAAGTAGTTAATTATATTGACTATGCATTCAAATGAATGCTATACTATAAATATATAAAAAAATCAAAGGAGGAATTTTAGTAAATGAAAGAAAAACAAAAGAAACCTTTAGTCTCAAAAACATTACGTCCTAGACAGTATAATGACAAAGGAATTACACTTATTGCATTAGTTATAACAATAATAGTATTATTAATTTTGGCAGCAGTAAGTATAGCAACATTATCGGGGGAAAATGGGATATTAAATATGGCATCAAGAGCATCAAGAGAGACAAATAAATCATCAGCAAAAGAAAGAATAGAATTGGAAGTAATGGGAAGTATAAATGACGGAATGTCATTAGATGTAGGAAAGTTAAATGAAAATTTAAAAAAGAATATCCCAGAATTAAAACATGAAGGAAAAAGTTTAGATGATAATCCAATAGAAAAGTTACCAACCATTGTAGAATTAGATGGTTTTACGTTTGAAATAGATGAAGATGGAAATGTAACAATTTTAGAAGGAATAACATTAAGTAAAAAAAGTGTAGAATTACAAATAATAACAAATGGTAGTGAAAAGAAGAATGAAGAAGAAACAATAACTGCAACATTAACAGGCATTTCTGGTTCAATAACATGGACGACAACAGGCGATGATGCAATAAAATTAGAACAATTAGAAGGTGGAAAAAGTGTTAAAATAACTGCAAAAAGCGAAGGAAGTGAAACAATAACGGCAACATGCTCAGGAAAAACAGCAGAGTGTAAAGTGACAGTAAAAAATGTGACAGCAGTTAAGAATATAAATTTAGATCCCAAAGAAAAAACAATAAATGAAGGAGAAGAGTTTACAATAGAAGCAACAACAGACGGAACCGAAAAGATAAAATGGGAACAAACAAGTGGAGATGCAAAAATAATAATAACGCCAGAAGGAGAAGGCAACAAAAAATGTAAAATAGTAGCGCAGAAAGAGGGAACAGCAGAAGTAGCAGCTACAGCAGCATATGGAGAAAGTAAAAAATGTACAATAACAGTGAAATCACCATACATAGATAACAGTTATGTACAATATGATGTGGAATATACAGATGTGTATACAGAAACAAAATACACAAAAAATACAGGCTGGAGATTATTGACAGACTTATCAAAGCACGAGGAACAAGGAACATATACAGGAGGTATAGAGATAATAAGTACAGGAATTCCAGCAAAATTATATTACTATTACAGTGATGTTAGTAAAGCATCTTGGACAGGAACCCCAGAGCAAAGAAAGAAATTTGTACAAGATTATTATAGTTACAATAATAGTGAAGAAAATAATAATATATATGCAGCAGCAGGATTATTAAACAATTTTGAAAAAATAATATTTAAATCGACGTTAACTACTGGAAGTGGCAATGTATTCGAAAATAGTGATACGCATAATTATGGAGGCTATATAGAAATAAAGAACAAAGGAAAAATAATAGAAGCAAACGATAAAACAACAGGTGAAAAATTGTTTAAAACAGATGTTAAAAATGGGGAAGTAACAGGAATAAGGTCAGTACACTTAGGAGACATAAAAGGAGAAAATAATGAAGATACCAATACTACAGCTATAACAAAAGAAGATGATAAAAAACCAGGATTGTTTAAACTTAATGATTATACGCCAGATGCTCATACTACTTCAAGATACTACTGGTTGGCCTCTCCGAACCCTAGCAGCAGCTACTACTTGCGCTATGTGAGCTCTTACGGTTACATTAACAGCTACGATAATCACGGCTCTCTTGGGGTGCGCCCCGTAGTTTCTATATCTAATGTCAAATTAAAGTTGAATGGTCATGTATGGGAGTTTGTTAAATAAGGTGACTGAACCCGGACACTTTTCTTAAAAGTCAACAGACACAAGGGGTTAGAGTCAAAAAAAATGCGCCCAAGAGGTAGCAAAAAATGGAGAAAACATACAACTTTCTGTAAACAGAACATGCTTAATAAGAGATACAATATCTCCTAAAAAATGGTAAAATATATGATTAAACGTCGTAGAGGACGAAATTAAATTTTAAAGTAAAGTTGACCCAATTATAATAACATAGATTGAAAATAGTGAGACCTAAATTAAAAAACGAGAAAACCCTAGAAGAATGGTTTTTTCGTTTTTTTACATCACGAATTTTAAGATGATAGTGATGTTTATTTTTTACATAGTCAACACCAATAATAGTAAGCCAAACAAGAGCAATGCACATAATAGTAAACAAAGAAATAAAGTGTTCAATTTTTTGAGTATTAGTGGATTCAAGCCTAAAGCCGTTACTTTTTTGAGATTTAAAAATAGATTCTATAGAGCCAAAGCGAAAAGAGTAGTTTTTGATAGCACGAGAAGGATCGTCATTAGTAATTAAATACCAAGGTTCATCAGTGTTAGAATAGTTAGAAACGACAATATTGGTTTTGAATAATTTTCTAGTATAATAAACATTTTTTAAGACTTTAGCATAATACTTCAACGGTTTGATATTTCTAAGGTAAGAGGTACAAAGTACATTATCAGAATTGTAAAAAGAATAAGTAAAAAAGGTTTTAGAACGAATGCAAAAATGGCAACCGATAGATTGAATATGTGAAAGAACATCAATATGAGTAAACCATCTATCTGCAAGGAAAATGATATGATAATTTTTATCAGCAAAAAGATTAGCACAGTACGAAATACCTTCATTAAT
>CANPZF010000001.1 GCA_947589015.1 uncultured Clostridia bacterium | reverse complement strand
TTAGGTATAATATGTATATAGTTCATTCCTAAATATAATATTAATATTTTGAATTTACACACTTAGCTTGAAACTCTTAATACTACTTCTATTTTTTCTCCCTTTCCATTTGCTTTTGCTTCTGTGTCTAAATTATCTAATTCTTCTTGCAATCCTTCTATGTCATCTTTATCTGTTCCTACTGTGTATTTTCCTTTTTCCATATTTTTTGACATTTGTGCATCATATGCTAATTGCACCTGCTCTTTCTCTGTTGCACTTTTTGTATTATCTGCTGCTCTTGACGCTTGATTTAATATTCCATTTTCTCCCGTTAGTGTTGCTATACTTACTGCCGCTAAGATTAACAACACGATTATCGTTATAACTAATGCTATCAGTGTTATACCTTTGTCTTGTTTAGTGTTAACTAAATTGCATTTTTGGTTCATCTCTTTTGTTTCTTTCATTTTTAATTTCATTAAAAATTCTCCCTTCTTTTGTTTATTAGTATTCTCTTTTTATCACGCCTTTATGCATGACACTTTTGTCATATTGATTCTATACTATTGAAATTTTAAAGTCAATAGTTTTTACGACAAAAATGTCATTCTTTTTCATTCGATACTATAATATAATGAGATATAAAAATGGAGGTTAAATATGATTAAACAATACAGATTAGCAAACAAGTTATCTCAAGAAGAATTAGCAGAAGAAATCGGTATAAGTTGGCGTCAATTACAGAGGCTTGAGCATAATGAGGAAAATACTAGAATTTCTACCTTCAAAAAAATTGTAAAAACCTTAAATGTTCCAGATGATGAAATAATAAAATTTATAAAAAAATAGCCAGGGATTTATTCTCCCTGGTTTGTTTTTTGTTTTATTATAATTTACAGAAAAGAAAATTATAACTTTATTTTATACTGCTTCTGCATCTACTTGTGATAATCTCATAGACAATAACTTTGAAATACCATTTTCCTCCATTGTAACTCCATAAACAGTATCTGCTGCTTCCATAGTTCCTTTTCTATGGGTAATCACTAAAAATTGTGTCTGCTCAGCAAACTTTTTTAAATATTCAGCAAAGCGATATACATTTACATCATCAAGTGCTGCTTCAATTTCATCTAATACACAAAATGGTGCTGGATTTATTTTTAATATTGCAAATAATAAGGCAATTGCAGTAAATGCTTTTTCTCCTCCTGAAAGTAACATCATATTTTGTAATTTTTTTCCTGGTGGTTGTACTGTTATCTCTATTCCACATTCTAAAATATTTTCGCTATCTTCAAGTTTTAAACTTGCATTTCCTCCACCAAACAATTCTCTAAATACTTCTTCAAAATTCTTATTTATTAGAGCAAACTTTTCTTTAAATTGTTCTTTCATTATGCTTGTCATATCTGATATCATTTTTCTTAGTTTATTCATGGTATCTTCTAAATCCACTCGTTGTTCACACATAAAATCATATCTATCTTTTAAATTTTTGTATTCTTCTATAGAATCTACATTAACACTTCCTATTTCTTTTATTTCTGTTCTTAAAGAATTAACCTTTTTTTGTGTTAATGCTACATTATCTGGTTTTTTATAATCATTTACTGCATTTGGAGTTAATTCATATTCCTCCCACATTTTATTGATAATATCTTGTATATCTTCTTCTATTTTAGTTCTTTTTACTTCCAATTTTAACATTTGTGCTTTTAAGTCTTCAATAACTTTAAATTTTAATGTTATTTCTTCTTCTTGTTTTGATAATTTTTCATTCTTCTCTACTCTGCTTTGCTTTAAACTTTCTATCTTTGAACCACTACTTTCTACTTCTGATTTTATATGTTCTATTTTTTCCTTTAATTCTTTTATAGATTGCTCTAAATTAAAGTTATCATGCTTTATTTGTTCTATCTGATTTTTCTTATTCTCTATACTTTTATTTGCATTTTCTATATCCATATTAATTCTCTCTTGTAGTTCTTCAATAGAAGCTTCGCTTTCGTCAAATGATGAAACTGAAATTTTTAGATTAGTAATATCCATATTTAAATCATCTATATATTTCTGATTATCTTTATTTAATTCTGCAAATTCTGCTATTATTTTACTTATTTCTTCAGTTTCTTTTGAAATTTGTGTTATTTGTTCCTCTAATTGTATCTTATTATTTGTAATTTCTTCTTTCTGTTTTTCTAATGCTTCATCTTCCTCTTTTAATTTATTCTTTCTTTCGTCTATTCTGGATATGTTTTCTTCCATAGAAATAATTCTTTGTTTATCTGTTGCATATGTAATGTCTATTTCTTGTATTTGTTTTTCTAAGCTTACTGCTTGTTCTAAAATATCTTCATTTGAATTTTCATATTCTTGTTTTTCTTTATATAAAGCTGATATTTTTTCTTCCAATGTTTTTATTTCTTTTTCAAGCTTTTCAATCTCTTTTCCTCTGCCCAAAATATTTGCTGTCTTTTTAGTTACTGAACCTCCAGTGATTGCTCCAGATGGATTTATAATGTCTCCCTCCAGAGTTACTATTTTAAATGTATAGCTATTTTGTTTTGCTACTTTAATGGCTGTTTCCATATTGTCTACTATAACATTTCTCCCTAATAAATTCAAAATAATTTGTTCATATTTTTTATTAAATTTTATTAAGTCTGAAGCAATTCCTATTACGCCTTTTTCATTCCCTTTTATTTTGTCTAACTTCTTTCCCTTTACTGAACTAATAGGTAAAAATGATGCTCTTCCTAAATTGTTTTTTCTTAAATGTTCTACTAATCTTTTAGCATCTTGTTCTGTGTCTGTTACAATGTTTTGTATACTTGCTCCTAAACACATTTCAATTGCTGTTTGATATTCGTCTGGTACTTCTATAATATTGGCAAGTATTCCATGCATTCCTTGGCCCAATTCTTTTATATTTTCACAATCTTTAAGAAGTAATTTAACACTTTTTATATATCCTTCTTTTTCTTTTTCTGTTTCTATTAAGAATTTTAATTTTGATTCTTTTATTCTTTTTTCGCTTTCTAAATTGTTTATATTTGTTTCATAGTCCTTAATTTTTTTAGTTGCTATTTCTTTTTGTTTATTTATCTCTTCTAGATTTTTTATTATATTTGTTCTGTTTTTTTCTATTTCATAAAATTCTTTTGCTTTTTCCTCTTTTCTTAGTCTATTTTCATCTAGTTCTGATATAAGACTTGCAATTTCTGACTTTATTTGCTTTTGTCTTTTTATAGTATTTTCATAATTAATTTCTTGTGTGTGTATTTTTGATTGGGTTTCATATTTTTTATCTGTGTTTTCTTCTACTTTTCTCTTATGTTCTTCAATTTCTAATTCCTTTGCTGATAATTTATCCGTTATTTTAGCTAATTCTTCTTCTTTTTCCTTTAATTCTGTAGCAAACTTATCTTTGTTTTGTTGTAAATTATTTCTTTTTTCTTCTTTCTGCTTTTTCTCATCTGTTAAACTTTTTATTCTTGATTCTTGCTCTTGTATTTCTTTTTGATATCTTTCTTGATTTTCATTATTGTTAGTTATTCTTGTATTTGCGACATTAATATCTGAGTTAAACATTTCTATTTCTTTTTGACTTTCAAATCCTAAATTAGACATTTCTTCAATCTGCCTTGTAATGCTGTCTATACCGCTCTTTTAATTCTTCTTTTAAGGCTTTTATTCTTTCTAATCTACCTTCTTCTTCATTGTATTGCGCTTTATATACCTCATCATCTTTTATTAATTCCTTTAAATTATTTTTGTATTTTTCAATATTATATATAAATAATCCCACTTCTATGCTTTTTAGCTCTTCTCTTAAATTCAGATATTTCTTAGCCTTCTCTGCTTGTCCTTTTAATGGTTCCATATTTGTTTCTATTTCTGATAAAATATCATTTATTCTTAACAAGTTTAACTTTGTGTGCTCTAGTTTCTTTTCACTTTCTTCTTTTCTTGCTCTATACTTCACAATACCTGCTGCTTCTTCAAATATATGTCTTCTATCCTCTGATTTGTTACTTAAAATCTCATCTATTTTCCCCTGTCCTATAATTGAATATCCATCTTTTCCTATTCCCGTATCCATAAATAATTCAAGCACATCTTTTAATCTGCATGGCACCTTATTTATATAATATCCTGTTTCTCCACTTCTGTATATTTTTCTTGTAACTGTTACTTCTGTATATTCTATAGGTAATGCACCATCTGTATTATCAAATATTAGAGAAGCTTCTGCAAATCCCAAAGATTTTCTATTCTGAGTTCCTGCAAAAATAATATCTAAAGACTTTGAGCCTCTTAAAGACTTAATACTTTGTTCTCCTAGCACCCATCTAATACTATCTGATATATTACTTTTACCTGAACCATTAGGTCCAATAACACTTGTTATTCCTGGCATAAATTCTAATACTGTTTTATCTGCAAATGACTTAAAACCTTGTAGTTCTAGTCTTTTTAAATACATTTAACATCACCCTTATTTCTCTATCATCCTATTTATGTAGTTTATACTATTTCTTTTTTTTTGTAAAGTGATTTACATTTAAGTTTTATATAAAATTTGTTTTTGCTACTAGTTTAGCTATATCATATATCATTTTTTGTTTTTCAGGTGTACATTCTAATAATATTTCATGTAATTCTTTCTCTAAATATTGCTTAGAATTTGTATCTGTACCTGTTAATATTTTTGCTATACTTACATTTAGAGCATTACACATTTGCATTAATCTTTTTAAATTTACATTTACTTTACCTCGTTCCACTCTGCTTAAATAAGCACAAGATATATCTAGCATTTCTGATAATTCCTCTTGCGTTATGCATCTATCTTGCCTTGCTTCTTTTAATCTCTTTCCTATAATCGTATAATCTATGTCTATCATCTCTTCTCCTTTCAAGGATTGCGAGTGAGCTGCGAAAGGTTGCCAAAAGGGACGTTCTTAAATGACCAAATGGGTTGCCAATAGGGACGTTCTTAAATGGCAACTTACAAGTTGCCATTTAAGAACGTCCCTATTGGCAACCCATTTGGCAACCCTTCGCAGCTCATTGGCAACCTTTAGCAAATCTATTTTATATGTATTTGTTTTTTAATTTTATATATCTCTTTAATTGATTGATTTGTAATCTTCTCAATTATTTCTACTGATAAGCCATTTAATATCATGTTTTTTGCTATTTGTTCTTTTATCTGTTTTTCTTTTTCATACATCAATTCTTCATCTTCTTTTATTAGCCTTTCAATTAGTGCACTCATTGTCGTTTCTCCTTCCTTTATTGCTAAATTTTTTAATCTACCTTTAATATGATTTTTTTCTAATTTTTCATTCAATAATTGTTCTATTAATTCTGTTAAATTTCTATATGTCTGTATATCTTTTACAGTTTTCATTAGTATTTTTATTCTTCTTTTTAAGTCTTCTGTATCTTTTGATTTCTCAACAAACATGTTATACTCAAATAAATTATTAGATTCTATTAAGTTTTTGTCTGTGATTTTATTTATTTCTATTAAATTATAAAACGGTTCAATTTTATTGTCGGTATATGCTTGTACCTGTTTTTCTTTCCATTTTTCATTTCCTGTATATATTATAATTGGTATTAATATTGGATACATTTTTTTCGTTTCTTTATTATTTTTTAACCAGTCTTGCATAAAATCAATACAATAATTTAGTATTGTATAACTTAAATTATCATTTGCATTTTCTTGAAAGTATATCAAAAAGTAAATTTGTTTTTTGTTCCATTTAAAAACGGCTTCAATTTTATCATCTTGATATCTTTTATTTTTATATGGTTTTGTGCATAAATTTATTTCACTTTCTTGTATTTTCTCTACTGGGCTTAAGTATTTATTTATTAAATTTAAAACTTCTTTTTTATTCTTTAAATTTATTTTTACCTTTTCATTATAATTACTACTAATATTTGTGAATTTATACTTTTGTTCTTCTTCTGCTAATCTCATAATAGCATTTAATCGCATCATGTGTATACATTTTACATAATCACTATATGAAAATGACTTCAAATGTTCTCCTCCCTCTCATATTTTATTAAAATCTGTAAACGTATAACACCTTCTTTCTTTTTTGTTTTTTTATTGTTTGGAAATTTTTGAATTAAGTATTGAAATAATATTTTTTCAAGCTCTACCTAAGTTGTTTTTATAAATCGTAAATTTTATAGATATATTTTTATTAAAACACAAAAACAGCGAATTTTCAAGCTTTTATTGAAAATTCTCTGTTTTAGGTTAAATTTTTATGTTTTTTCTACATTTTTTTACATTTTTCTGCCTTTTTCTGCATTTTTCTACATTTAATCAAAATATTTGCTTATTTCTTCTAATCCTTCAAATTCTGCTTGTCTTAATATATCATAAACTACTATTGAAACTGAATTAGACAAATTTAGTGACCTTAAAGTTGGTCTCATTGGTATTCTTATTGTTTTATCTAAATATTTCTTTAAAATATCTTCTGGTAATCCCTTAGTTTCCTTTCCAAATAAAACAAAAACTTCATTCATTCTTGAATAATCTGGTTCACTATATACATGTTTTCCTTTTGTTGTGACAAAAAACATATTATTTTCTTCTGGTTTATATTTATTTAAGAATGTTTTAAATGAGCTATGTTCTTCTATATCCAATTTATCCCAATAGTCTAATCCCGCTCTTTTTAATGCTTTCTCAGATAGGCTAAATCCTAATGGATGTACTAAGTGTAACTTTCCTCCTGTTGCTGCACAAGTTCTTGCTATATTTCCTGTGTTTTGTGGTATTTCTGGTTCTACTAATACTACATTTATTTTCATGATAAAATTCATTCCTTTCTCACTTCTCTAGTAAGGCTCACATAGAAATGAAAGATTAACTTCTTTCATTAGTTTCTATTGTTGTTTTATTATATAAATACTCACAATATATTAATATTTTAATTATTTTTGCAATTTTTGTCTTACATATTCATATAACACTATACCTGTTGCTACCGAAGCATTTAAACTTTCTGTTTTTCCAAGCATTGGTATTTTTATTTTTTCGTCAGCCATTTCTTGAATTTCATTTTTTACTCCATTTGCTTCATTTCCTATTACTATTACTTTTCTCTTATAATCTATATCATATAAACTATCATTTGTTTGTAATGATGTAACAACTATTTTATATTTATGTTTTTTTATTTCTCTTAAAGTCTTTTGCAAATCTTCGCACTCTATTATTTTTACTCTAAATATAGCTCCCATAGTTGAGCGAATTACCTTAGGATTATACGCATCTGCTGTTCCTTTTGATACAATTAATTGATTTATTCTTACACTATCAACAGTTCTTAATATTGTACCTAGGTTTCCTGGATCTTGTATATCATCTAATGCAACTATAACTTCTTGTGAATCGTCTATCTCAAAATCGTTTTGTACTTTACTTATAATTGCCATTATTCCTTGTGGTGTTACTACTTCACTTATACTTTCATATACTTTTTGAGTTACATATATACATTCATATTTGGCAATTTCGTACATTAACCCTTTTGTAGTATTTGATGATATTTCACAATCCTCACATATAATAATTTGCTTTATTGGTGCATTTTCATAAATTGCCTCTTTTATCATCTTTATTCCTTCAACTATATATTCATTAGTCAAATCTCTATATTTTTTATCTTTTAACTTTTTTATATGCTTTATTAATTCATTATCTCTACTAGATATTATTTGCATATTAAAATCCATTCCCTTCTATTTTTGTTTAAATAACATACAGAAGAAATTATTATTCTTCTTTTTTATTTTCCTCAGTTTTTATTATAATGCATTCGTCAATAGTACATTTTAAAAATGTTGTTACATCATTTAAAATTTGTCTTTCATTTGTACTTCCTATTTCTAATGTAACCATAGGTTTTATACCTGGTGAAAATTTTATTTTATTTTTATACTTTGCTACTAATTTAGGTATATCTATTTCAAAATTACTTTGTTCAAATGTAAATACTACAGCTGTCTTTTTGCTTGCTATTTTTGTTATATTTAGATTCTTTGCTAAATATTTAATACGTGCTATATCTATTAAATTTTCAATCTCTGCAGGCATATTTCCAAATCTGTCTATTATCTCATCTATAATATTTTGAATATCTTGTTCACTATTACATAGAGCTATATTTTGATATATTTCAATCTTCTGATTTTGATCTTGTATATATTCTTCAGGTATATAACTTGTGACATTTAAGTCTATTTGTATATCTACTTCTGGTTTTATTTCTATACCTTTCATTTCTTTTACAACTTCATCTAACAAATTACAATATGTGTCATAACCTACCTGTTCTAAATGTCCTGATTGAATTTCGCCAAGAAGACTGCCAGCTCCACGAATTTCTAAATCTCTCATTGCAATTTTAAACCCAGAACCAAATTCAGTAAATTCTTTTATTGCTTTTAGTCTTTTATCTGCAATTTCTGATAATAATTTATCCTTTTTATAAGTTATATAACAATATGCTTGTTTATCTCCTCTTCCTACTCTTCCTCTTATTTGATATAACTGTGCTAATCCCATTCTATCAGCATTTTCCACAATTATAGTATTAGCATTTGGTATATCTATTCCTGATTCTAAAATAGTTGTACATACTAATACATTTGTTTTTTGGTCAATAAACTCTTGCATTATTTCTTCTATTCTATTTCCTGTCATTTGTCCATGAGCATAGCTAACATTAGCTTCTGGTACTAAATTTGATATTTCATTTGCTTTTTTTTCTATTCCTTGAACATTATTATATAAGTAAAATACCTGTCCATTTCTTTCTAATTCTTTAGTAATTGCCTCTTTTACCACTTCTGCATCATATTCTAACACATAAGTTTGTACTGGTTTTCTATTTTGTGGTGGTTCATATATAACTGACATATCTCTTACCCCAACTATTGACATGTGCATGGTTCTAGGTATTGGAGTTGCTGTCATTGTTAACACATCTACATTTGTTTTATATTGCTTAATTTTTTCCTTATCCTTTACACCAAATCTATGTTCCTCATCAATTATTAATAATCCTAAATCTTTAAATTCAACATCTTTACTTAAAATTCTATGCGTTCCTATTACAATATCTACTTCTCCTAATTTTAATTTTTTTATTACCTCTTTTTGATATTTTGCACTTTTAAATCTGTTTAAAATCTCTATTTTTATGGGAAAATCTTTCATTCTTTCTTTAAACTCATTATATTGTTGTTCGGCAAGTACCGTTGTTGGTGCCAAATATGCTACTTGTTTTTGATCCATAACAGCTTTAAATGCTGCTCTTAATGCTACCTCTGTCTTTCCATATCCTACATCTCCACAAAGCAATCTATCCATTGGTTTACTATTTTCCATATCTTTTTTCACTTCTTCAATACACCTTAACTGATCATCTGTTTCTTGATATGGAAATTTTGCTTCAAATTCATTTTGCCATGGTGTATCTTTGCTAAATGTAAAGCCTTGTGATTTTTCTCTTTTAGCATATAATTCAATTAATTCTGTTGCTACTTCCCTTAAATTTTTCTTTACCTTTGTTTTAGTATTTTCCCATTCTTTACTTCCCAATCTGTTAATTTTAGGGTTTATCTTATCTCCGCCCACATATTTTCTGATAGCATCCATTTGACTAGTGGGAACATATAAAATATCTTCATCTTTATATTTTATTTTTATATAATCTTTTGTTGTTCCATCTGCTTTAATAGTATTTACACCTATATAAATTCCTATTCCATAAGTTCTATGCACAACATAGTCTCCTAATTTTAAATCTGCAAATACTACTTTTTCTGCTTCTTTAAAAGCTGAATTTGATGTTCTTCTTTTTCTTTTTTCACCTTCTATTAAATCATCAGCTGATATAACTATTTGATTTATATCAAAACATTCATATCCTTCCGATAATTTTCCTATGCTTATTGTAACTATTTTTTCCTGTGATTTAACTATAATAGTTTTATCTAATTTTTCATCTATTTTGCTAACTATTTCTTCTTTTTGTAAAATTTCTTGTAATTTTTTTGCTTTTTCTTTAGTTGATACCATTATATATACATTCTTTTTGTCTTTAATTGCATTTTTTATATCCTCAAATAAATTATCTATTTCACTTTTATAATAATTAATTGCCCTATACGAAAAGTAGTATTTAGAAACTGCTTTTTTCACTATATTGTCTTGTTTCTCTAAATATATAATTGTATTTTTTAATTTATTTTCGATTTTATCTTCTATTATTTCAAAATTTTGCATTATTTCTAATGCTTGTGGCACTATTCTATTTTTTTCTAACAATGCTCTAGTTAAATTTACATTATCTTGATTTATATTATTTGCCCTTTGTTCTAATTTGCTAAATTCATCAATTGCAACAATATAATTTTCATTAATGTAGTCTAACAAATCACTTTGTTTTTCATAAAAACATTCAAAATACTTATCTATTTTACTAATATAATTCCCTGCTTTTATTTGTTCAATATCTTCTTCTATAATATTGTTTTGCTCTTCACTAGTATTAAATTGCAAATTTTGTATTTCTTGGCAAATTTGTTCAATAGGCTTTTCTAATATATACTCATGTGCTGGATAAATCTCTATGTTTTCTAAAGTATTTACTGATCTTTGGGTCACAATATTAAAGCTTCTAATAGAATCTATTTCATCTCCCCAAAATTCAATTCTATATCCTATGTTGTCATTCATTGATATATCCAATATACCACCACGTACACTAAACTGTCCTCTTCCTTCTATCAATTCACATCTATTATAGCCCAAATTTACAAGTTTAAGTTTTATTTCATCTAATGAATGTATTTCTCCTACTTTAAATTTCAACGTATTCTTAAATAAAACGCCTTTAGCTGGTAACTTTTGCATAATAGCTTCTATCGTAGTTACAACTATAGGAGCTCTTTTACTTCTCATATTACTTAATGCTTCTATTCTCTCATATGGTAAATCTTTACTCTCTGCAATATAGTCATATGTTATAATCTCTTTTTTTGGGAAGAATATTACTTTATCTTTATCTATAAATACTTTTAGATTTTCTGTTATTTGTTTTGCTTGTATTTCATTATAAGTAATAATTATTATTGGCTTTCTACTATACTCATTTATACTGCTTAATAAAGTAACCATTCCAACGCTAGTTAAGCCTGATACTCCTATCAGGCTTTTCTTATTCTCAAATTGCTTAATTAGGTCAACCATTTTTTCAGATTTTCCTAATTCTCCTAGAATTGTGTTCATTTTTTATACTTTCTCCTTTAGTTGCCATTGGGGACGCTCTTTTTTGGCAAGTTCTTATTATTATAATTAGGTTGCCAAAAAAGAGCGTCCCTGATGGCAACTAACTTATTAAATTTAGAATGAATGTAATTTTCTAATTTTACCATAAATTCATTTGGTGGAATTTCTTTTTTGGCAACCATATCTAGTCCCTTTTCCCAACTAGCTGTTAGTTTTGGATTTAACATATCTGGCATAGATATATTTACAATGTCAAAAATATTCTCGCCTTTTTTAGTAGGTGTAATTATTTGTGTTTTTGTATTAATTTCTATGTATTTGATTCTTTCTAATTTTTTCATAATTTCTGCTCTAGTAGCACTTGTTCCAATGCCTACGCCTTTTATTTGTTCTCTTAATTCTTCTTCTTCAATAAGTTTTCCTGCATTTTCCATTGCTAAAATAATAGTGCCAGAATTATATCTCGTTGGTGGAGATGTTTCTGCTTCTTTTATTTCGTAGTTTTTTACTAGTATTTCTTTTCCTTTTTTTAAATTTTTTAGAATTTCTAAATTTTGTCCATTTTTAGATTCATCTGAATCTTCTTTTTCCACATCTTGTTCTCTATCTGTGGATTTTTTATCTGGTCTTTTTTCTATTGGTTTTAGTATTTCTAAGAATCCTTGTTTAATGCACACTTTGCCACTTGCAAAAAATGTTTCTTCTTCTACATTTACTGTTACTTGTATTTTATTATATTCAGCTGGTGGGTAAAAAATAGCTAAAAATCTTTTTACTATCACTTTGTAAATTTGCTTTTGTAAATCTGGTAATCCGTTAAAATTTTCATATCCCTGTCCGGTTGGTATTATAGCATAATGGTCTGTTATTTTGCTATCATTAACATATTTTGTTTTTTCTAAATTCGTAGAATATTTTTCTTCTATCATCTTTTTTATATATAATTGTATTTCTTCATCTTGATACTTTTGTGCAATCCCATTTAAATTTTTCTTTATTTCTTTTGCTACCGCACTAGATAGGACTCTTGCATCAGTTCTTGGATATGTTACCAACTTTTTTTCATATAAGTTTTGTATTATTTCTAATGTCTCATCTGGCTTTATTTTAAATCTTTTTGTACATTCATTTTGAATTTCTGCTAAATTAAATAAAAGTGGTGCATTTTCTTTTTGCTTTGATTTTTTTAACTCTGTTACTATTGCCTTTTTTTGTGCTAAATTTGCTATAAATTCTTTAGCATCTTTTTCATTTTTAAATCCTGATTCATTATATAATTTAGGTGATTCAAAATATTGGGATTTTTCATTTGTCTTCCACTCAGCTTTAAATGATTCTTGCTCATTTCCAAACTCACCTATTATTTTATAATATTTAGTTTTTACAAAGTTTCTTATTTCTCTTTCTCTTTGTACTATCATTCCTAGTACACATGTCATTACTCGCCCTACTGAAATTGATGCTTTTTCTTCCTGAATACTTTGTGCCAATTTTCTTCCATAAATAATAGATAATAACCTTGAGAAATTAATTCCTATTAAATAATCTTCTTTTGCCCTTAAATATGCACTATCTGAAAGACTATCATATTCTGATAAATCTTTTGCTTCTTTTATTCCTCTTAATATTTCTTCTTCTGTCTGTGAGTCTATCCATACTCGTTTCATTTTAGCATTAGGATTAGGATGTGCCATCATAAATACTAATCTTTGGATATATTCTCCTTCTCTTCCAGAGTCTCCTGCATTATAAATTTCTTCAATGTCTTCTCTTTGCATTAATTGTTGTACTATATTAAATTGATTTTCTACTTGTGGTATTATTTCATATTTCCATTCTTTTGGTATAAATGGTAGGGTATCTAGTCTCCAGAATCTTAACTTTTCGTCATATTTTTCTGGATAACTCATTGTGACCAAATGTCCTACACACCATGTAATTATCCAATCTTGAGATTCCAAATATCCATTCTTCCTATTTGTAGTTATTTTAAGTGCTTTTGCAAATTCCATAGCTACAGATGGCTTCTCCGTTATTAATAGTTTTTTTCCCATTTTATCATCCTTTATTTTGTTTTTTCTTCAATATATTGATTGGCAATTTTTCTTATTTTTTCAATGTCTTTTTGTGTTTCTAAGATTTTAAAATTAAATCTATCTATTATTTTGTTTATGTAATTCTCTTTTTGTATTATTTCAAAACTAGCTCCGAAATTTATATCATATATAAAAGACATTACTTGTATTATGTTTTCCACTTCATTTTGTTCTGGAAATTCTCTTTTATTTATTAATTCTTTATTGTAAAATCTTGCTTTTATTTTTTCTCTTATTATTCCTTGTTCTACTATATCTTCCTTACCCTTCCAAAATATCATTAATTCTTCATAAAAAATATCTATTTTGTCTGCATCTCTTATAATTTTACAAAACTGTAATTCTTCTCCGACTTATTGACTTATCTATTTCAAATTTATTATGATTTTTAATTGCATTTTTTATAAATGTATCGTATTTATCTGTATCGATATATTTTCTTATTGTATTATTATCTTCTAATATTTGCACTCCATAATCTCCATGGTCAAAACTTTTTAAGTCACTAAATGTTTTAAACTGAGTATATTGTTCAAATCTTGCTATATCATGCAATAGCCCTATTAATGTTGCTATTTGTATTTTTTCTTCTTCTAAATTTAACTTCTTTGCAATTTTGTTAGATATATCCATTACTCTAAATGAATGTCCTAGCTTTCTTTTTAGTTGCTGTTCTTCTAAATCAAATTGATTTGCATATTCTAAAAATTGTGTTTTTGCTCTTTCTATATCTATCATCATATTTCTCCTTATTTTTGATTTTTCATAAATTCTTTTGCTGCTTCATATATTGAATTATATCTTTTCATGGTTTCTTTGTCATTAAAATCAAATCTTTTATATAGTTTATCCACATATTGATTTTCTTCTATGAATTTTAGACTATCAGAAAAATTGAAATCATAAACATAAGCAAAATGACTAACTAATATATCTGCACTAGTTTTTCTTTGCTTATAGTCTATCTTGTGTTCTTCCATAAATTCCCTATAAATTTCATCACTTATTAAGTCATTTGATAAATCTGCACTTTCCCATATAGCTTTTTTATCTCCAAATGTTAATGTGTAAAATATGTCTATTTTGTCACTATCTCTAATTATTTTTGCATGTAATAATTCTTTTTCACTCAATTCTTTTTGTATCTGTGATGTATTATGATTTAATATTGCTAATTTAATTATATTGTCATATTTTGTCTCTTCTATAAAATTTCTTATAAGCCCATCTTCGAATAAAACTTTTGCACCAAATTCACCATGGTTTATACTGTCCTTATCAACAAAAGTATTATAAATTCTAATTTGTTCAAACCTTCCTATATCATGTAGTAGGCCTATTAGTTCTGCTAATTCTATATCTTCTTTATCTAATTGTAACTTTTCAGCAACGTTTTTAGCTACTTGTGAAGTTCTTTGAATGTGTGCTATTTTTAATTTTACTTTTTCTTCTTCTGGATTATAATTTTTAACATATTCTTTAAATGCTTTTTTTGCTTTTTGCAAATCTATCATAATTTCACCTCTTCATGATTTTAACATTTTTATCCATTTTATTCAATACGATATATATAATTCTTTTTACAAGCCGTTATTAGATAATTGTCACAAACTTAGAATATGCGAAAATGCTTATATATTAATATATTTTGTCAAAACATATCTGGGGTGTAACAATCCGGGTATTGACTGCAAATATTAATATATAAGCATTTTCGCATATTCTAAGTTTGTGACAATTATCCTGTAACTACAAGCCAAAGTTACAAAAAATGCCGAAACCAAAACAATGTTTACATATTGACTAAAAATACAAAAAATACTAAAATATATTTAGAAAGGATTGCATTAAAAATGGAAGAAATAAATGAAATAAAACAAAAAGCAAATTATTGCTTAAACTGTAAAGTAAAACCATGTTCAATAAAAGGATGTCCTTTAGGAAATAATATACCAGGCTTTATACAAGCAGTAAAAGAAGAAAATTACAAAAAAGCATATGAAATAGTTTCAAAAACCTCAGTACTTCCAGGTATATGTGGATTAATATGTCCACATAAAAAGCAATGTCAAGGCTCTTGTGTAAGAGGAATAAAAGATAAGCCTGTTTCAATAGGAGACATTGAAGCATTTATATTTAAAAAAGCAATTGAAAATAACTTTACTCTTAAAGAACATATAAAAATTGACGAAAAATTGAGTAAAATGAAAGTCGCCATTGTTGGAGGCGGACCTGCTGGGCTTACATGTGCAGCTTTTTTAGCAAAAAGCGGTGTTCAAGTTACAATATACGAAAAATATAATTATTTAGGTGGTTTATTAGTACACGGTATCCCTGAATTTAGATTATCAAAACAAATAGTTAAAGAATCTATAGATAGAATTTTAGATTTAGGAATAAAAGTAGAATATAACAAGCAACTAGGAAAAGATTTAAATTTAGAAAATTTAAAACAAAATTATGATGCAATATTCTTAAGTATTGGAGCAAATGTATCTTGTAAAATGGAAATTGAAGGAGAAAATTTGCAAGGTGTTTATGGCGGTAATGAGCTTTTAGAATACAAATTACATCCTAATTATACAGGTAAAACAGTTGCAGTTATTGGTGGTGGAAATGTTGCTATGGACTGTGCTCGAACTATAAAAATGTTGGGTGCAAAAAATGTAAAAGTAATTTATCGAAGGGCAAGAGAGCAAATGCCAGCAGAAGATAAAGAAGTAGAAGATGCAATGTCAGAGGGAATTGAATTTATATTCCAAACAAATATGATAAAAATTATTGGTAATGATAAGGTAGAAAAAATAGAAACAATAAAAACACAATTAGTACAAAAAGAAGGAGAAACTAGATTAGTACCTATTAATATCGAAGGTAGTAATGACTTTATAGATATAGATTATGTTGTATTAGCTTTAGGCTCAAAGCCAGACGAATATACATCTAAATTAGGATTAGAATTAAATAAATTTGGAAATATTAATATAAATGATAACTATCAAACATCAGATGAAAAAGTTTTTGCAGGTGGAGATTTAGCTGGAATAAAAGGAACTGTTGCATGGGCCGCAAAATCTGGAAGAGAAGCTGCAAAGCAAATTATAAAGCACTTAGAAACAATCTAAGTGCTCTTTCTATATTTTATTCATAATTTTTTTCTTTATATTTTTCACCCAAAATTAATCTTTTTATAGCTTTTAATAAAGTAATAAACTTATTTTGTTTTTTGCTATTAATATTCATTGCAGTTTCAATACCACCATTTTCAATGATATTAGATTTATGCTCTAATTTTGACATCATTTCAATATAGTAATTGTTAAAGAAAGTATATCCTTCTGTAAATCCTAAATAACTTTTAAATTCATATAATTTTTTTCTAAATTTTTCTACATTCTCCATATTAGTTATTTTATCAAATAAATTATCAAAATAGCTGGATATAATAAGATTTTGAGTGCTTATAAATGTCGATGTTATATTAGATTTTAACTCATTTATTTTATTTAACATATTATCAACTTTTTTATTTCTATCATCAATTTGGATAATTTTATTATTTAATTTTATAATCTTTTCTTCTGTATAAAGAATATCATCAATAGAATTTTGTACAGTCATAAATGCTTTATATGAAATAGCTTCTATTAATTTATTCTTGAAATTATTATTACTTTTCAATGTACTTTCAAATAAAATATCTTCGCCTACTAAGTATCCTAATTGGCTAACCAAACAACATTCTAAAGGATAATAAGAAGGGCTTGTAGTTTCAAAACTTATATTAAAATATTTAACATATTCTTTAGGAATACCAACTATTTTAGAAGAAATTAGCTGAACTGCAGCCTCATTAAGACCTAAACCATATACTTTAAATTCAGTATAATCACATAGTCCCATTTTTATCAAATCATTTTTTCTATCTTTTACCTCTTGAATAAAATGTATACATTCATGAATTGCAAATTCTTCAATATCGTCAGGTTCAATATGTTCATTAAAATAAATCGAATTATTTTTGTAAAAGTAATTTGCCTCTGCCATTCCTTCTGCCATTTTAGCACGGTACATGTTAACACGGCATAATCTAATAAATAGCTCATTTTGATTAAATCCATAGTTTGGAAAATTCTCGCATATAGAAGAAGAAATATATCTTGCTATCGAATTAATTTTCATAGTATCTAATTCTTCAATGACTTCAATACCTGCTTTCTTTAGTTCAGAATTTACACTCATCTACAAAACTCCTTAAAATAATCTATAATATATTATACAATGTTAATATTTCAAAAATATTAACATTGTATTACATTTATGTTACAAATCATTTAATTACAATATTATAAATTTTATTTTTTACATAAATTTCTTTTATAATAGTTTTACCTTCTAGTTTTGAATCTATTTCTTGGTGAACCTTTTGCTTTATACTAGTTTCTTCTTCATCTTGTGTTATTTTTATAGTTGCTTTTAGCTTTCCATTAAATTGAATTGGTAAAGTTATTTCATCACAAACTGTCTTTGCCTCATCATAAGTTGGCCATTTTTCATATGCTATTGTATTTTTGTTACCTAATTTACTCCACAATTCTTCTGTTATATGTGGTG
Organism: uncultured Clostridia bacterium; assembly: GCA_947589015.1. Lineage (GTDB taxonomy): Bacteria > Bacillota > Clostridia > TANB77 > CAG-508 > CAG-269. Next base: position 100,585 of record CANPZF010000001.1, on the reverse strand, counting down.
CAACAGGATTTAATAATTGTAAAAATCCTTTAGCATATTCAATAGGAAAAATTTCTTCTTTATTTACAGCATTTATAAATATCATCATTTGAGAAATTGCTGTATTAAAGTTCATTGTTTCATAATCATTAGTAACTTTTTTAACAGTATAATGATAAGCCCACTCCAAATTATTATTTTTTTCTTCTTTAATTTTTCCTGATTCTGTATATAATCTCCAAACTTTATCTAAGAATTTTTTAGAACCATCAATTCCATTTGGATCCCATGGTTTAGCGGCATCAATTGGTCCCATAAACATTTCATAAATTCTTAAGCTATCTGCTCCATATTGTTTTACCATATCATCTGGATTAATAACATTCCCTTTTGATTTGCTCATTTTTTCTCCATTAGAGCCTAAAATCATTCCCTGATGACGAAGTTTATAAAATGGTTCTTTAACAGGTACAATCCCTTTATTATATAAATAATTATTCCAAAATCTAGAATATAATAAATGTCCTACAGCATGCTCTGGACCACCAACATATAAATCCACTGGTAACCAATGTTTCATTAATTCTTTGTTTGCTATTTCAGATTGATTTTTTGGATCTATATATCGTAAGAAATACCAACTAGAACCCGCAGCACCTGGCATTGTGCTTGTTTCGCGTTTAGCTGGTTTACCTTCAAATTCTGTGTTTACCCAGTCAGTTGCCTTATCTAAAGGAGAATTTCCCTCTTTTGAAGGTGCATAATCTTCTAATTCTGGTAGAATTAAAGGTAAATCTTCATCTGCAAGTGCTTTCATCTCATCATCTAAATATACAATAGGAATTGGTTCTCCCCAATAACGTTGTCTAGCAAAAATCCATTCACGAAGTTTATAATTTACTTTTTTAGTTCCTATTTTATTTTCTTCTAGCCAATTAACTATTTTTGTTTGAGCTTCTTTAACTGATAAATTATTTAAAAAGTCAGAGTTAATTAAAACTCCAGAATTTGTATCAGTAAAAGCACAATCTAATGTTTTACTTTCATTTCCATTAGGTGAAACTACTTGTATGATTGGTAAGTTAAATTTTGTAGCAAATTCATAGTCTCTTTGATCATGTGCTGGAACTGCCATAATGCATCCTGTACCATAAGTTGCTAATACATAATCAGATATCCAAATTGGAATTTCTTTGCCATTTACTGGATTTATAGCATATGCGCCAGTAAATACTCCTGTCTTATCTTTATTTAGTTCTGTTCTTTCTAAATCTGATTTACTAGCTGCTTGCTTTTTGTATTCTTCAACAGCTTGTTTTTGTTCTGGTGTTGTGATTTGATTTACTAATTCAAGTTCTGGTGCTAATACACAATATGTAGCTCCAAATAATGTATCTGGTCTTGTTGTAAATATTGTAAATTCAATGTTTTCTTTATTAGCAACTTTGAACTTTACTTCTGCTCCTTCTGATCTACCTATCCAATTTCTTTGAATTTCCTTTGTAGATTCTGGCCAGTCAATTTCTTCTAATCCTTCCAATAAAATATCTGCATATTTAGGAATATCTAAAACCCATTGTTTCATGTTTTTACGAACAACAGGAAATCCTCCTCTTTCACTTTTTCCATTGATTACTTCGTCATTAGATAGTACACAACCTAATTCTTCACACCAGTTTACAGGCATATCTACAAGTTTTGCATATCCATCTAGATACAATTGTTTAAAAATCCATTGTGTCCATTTGTAATAATCTGGATCACATGTAGAAATTTCTTTGTCCCAGTCAAAAGAAAATCCTAACATTTTTAATTGTTTCTTAAATGTTGCTATATTTTGTTGTGTAAATTCTGAAGGATGATTTCCAGTTTTTATTGCATATTGTTCAGCTGGTAAACCGAAAGCATCCCACCCCATTGGATGTAAAACATTATATCCTTGCATTCTTTTCATTCTAGAAACTATATCTGTTGCTGTATATCCTTCGGGATGTCCAACATGTAATCCTTGTCCAGATGGATATGGAAACATGTCTAAAGCATAAAATTTTGGTTTTGAAAAGTCCCACACGTCTGTGGCAAATGTTTTATTTTTATCCCAATAATCTTGCCATTTTTTTTCGATTTCATTGAAGTTGTACCCCATTTTATCGCTCCTCTCAAATTATATAATTGTGTGTATTATATAACAAAAATGTTAATATATCAACATTTATATTCAATTTTACGTAACTAATTTTTTACGCAAAGAAGCACCCAAACTTTGGGTGCCCATGCATTTTGACTATTTAGTTAACAATCGGTTCAAGGCATGTACAATGCCTATATTATTGATAATTTCAAGTTCTGGTGTCCTTTTCCAATAATTAGCTTCATTAAAATACAATTCTACTATTTTTTCATTTACTATTATTGCGCTTATGCCCCCTAATAATTTCAAAAAGTCATCATAATCCTTTATGTCTTTTTCTTTTGATTTCATTTTAGCATCTTCTATCACGTACACTATTTTGTTTTTCTTGAACTTTTTTGAGCTTTCACCATTTTTTCTGATTTTTACATAAGAACCTGTTATAGTTTCCCGATTAACTATTATCATATTTGTCCCTCCTATAAATTAAAAGACAATATTATGTTACTATTTAATACATTAATAATTATAGCATATTCTTGCCATTTTAGCAATATATTTCTAAATTTTATGTAACCTTTTGTTGCAGGATAATGCTTTAAAAATTAGCTATGAAAATGCTTATATATTAATATTGGCAGTCAAGACACAGATTGTTACACCCCAGATATGTTTTGACAAAATATATTAATATATAAGCATTTTCATAGCTAATTTTTAAAGCATTATCTTGTGACAACCTTTTATTAATTTTTAATTATTAACTTGCAATTCTTTTACTACAAGTTTTAAATCACGAATAAAATCTATCTTTTTAGTTTCATCTCTAAGTAAAGCTGCTGGATGCCATGTTGGCATATATTTTATTCCCTTTTTCTCAACCCACTTTCCTCTAGATGCTGTTATTTTATATTCTTTTCCTAAAATATTTTGAAGCGAAATTCTTCCTAATAAGACAATTATTTCAGGCTTGACTAAAACAACTTGATTTCTTAAATAATCTAAACATGCTACAACTTCATCATCTTCTGGATCTCTATTCATTGGAGGTCTACATTTTACAATATTAGCAATATATACATCTTCTCTTTTTATTCCAACTGCTTCAAAAGCCATATCCATAAGTTTGCCAGCTCTTCCCACAAACGGTTCACCTAGTCTATCCTCGTCAGCACCTGGTCCTTCACCTATAAACATTATTTTTGCATTTTTATTTCCTACTCCAAACACTATATTTTGTCTAGTTCTGCATAATTTACATTTATTACATTTTTTAACTACTTCTTCTAATTCTTCCCATTTTTGCAACATTTCTTTTTATCCTTTCACACATTCTTCTATTAATTGTACTTTCTTATCTTTTGTTGTATCTATTTGTGCTTTCGTTCCTATTGGAATAACTGTATTTCTATCCAAATGTCCAAAATTATTTGATTTTATAATAGGAAATTTATAATTTTCTCCTAATATATCCATAATTACTTGTTCTAAACTTATATTACTTTCATGTTCATAATATCCTATCCATAATCCCCTTATTTTATTAAATACATCATTTTGCTTCATATATGATAAATAATTACTTGCAAGTGCTGGTGATGTTTCTAATCCTAATTCTTCTAAAAATAAGATTTTATTTTCAAAATCTACTTTATATTTTCCACCTGTTAAAGCTCTTATCAAACTCAAATTTCCACCAATCAATGCTCCTTCTGCTTTTCCTTCTTGTATAGTTTGATATTCTTCGTTTTCTCCTATTTCTAGATTTTTGTCAACAAATCTCTTTATTGCTTCTCTATATCCATAATCTGTTTCCGAAGTTGCTATAGTCTTAAAGTTTATTCCATGAAATGTCACAAGTCCTGTTTTTTGAGTTATCATATTAGCTATAGCCGTTATGTCACTATATCCACATAAAATTTTTGGATTTTGTTTTATTAATTCATAGTCAATATATTCAAATGTTGTATTTGAATTTTCTCCTCCTTTAGCACACCATATCATTTTGACTTCTTTATCTGCAAACATTTCATTAATATCTTCTGCCTTTTCTTTCGCACTATTACTATAACCATATTTATTTGAGAAAAGATTTTTAGAATATTTAATTTTAAAATCTTTTTGTTCCAACATCAATTTAGTTTGATTTATCTCCTCTATATTTTTTTCAGTAATTGGATCAGAAGGTGCTATAACTCCTATTGTATCCCCAATATTTAATTTATTTGGAACTATCATTGTTACTCTCCTTTTTGTATTATTTTTTTCTATTTCCTAATTTATTTTTTCGAATTAGTTTTGCTAGTAACTATTATTTTAATTCAATTAAAGCTGTATTTAAACCATATCCTTCCTTTTCTACTCTGAATGAATGAATTGAATTTGAATTACATACACTACAAATACCACTATCTATTATATTTTCTTCTTTTAAATTTTCTTTTAACAATATTTGCTTATTAATAAAAATTGTATCTATATTCCATTTTTGATTTGGTATTTTTTCCTCTATCCAATTTTCAAAAGGTTTTAAATCTTGAAATTCATTTTCAAACATATCTTTTACATCATTTTCAACTTCAAAATGACATTTTCTTATACTTGGACATATACAACAAATTATATCTTGTGGATTACAACCATATACTTCTATCATTTTTCTTACTGTTACTACAGAAATTCTTTGAAGTGTACCTTTCCAGCCAGAATGTGTATTTGCAATTACTTTTTTTGCTGGATCAAAAAATAATAGCAATATACAATCTGCGTTTGTCGTAGAAAGTATTATATTTTTTTTGTCAGTTATTAGACCATCTGTGTTGCTATATCTTTCTAAGTTAAAGTCAGGTTCTTGTTCTTTTATTTTTTTTTGTATTATTTTTACTTCCTTTGTGTGATTTTGATTCGTTTTTACTAAATTATTTGCTTTAGTGTTTATTTCTATACATAGTTTATTGTAAGCTTCTATAGCTTTTTCATATTCATCATCACTTAATTTTTGTTTATTTGCCCTTGCTGTTCTAAAGTTCCAATCTGTTCCTATGCTATAAGCATGATTAATAATGTCTTTATATTCTAGCAATCGCCTAAACTGCAAAAATTCAATTCCTCCCTTTTTTACATGTATTATATTGTCATTAGATAAATCCATTTTTAATTTCATTCCTTTCTTTCTAAGGCATAATCCTGGTTGGAAAAAAATTATAATTATTTTTCAACCTTCCTCCCTGAAATATAAGTTTTATATACTCTTTGCTTTCATTTTTTGTAAAATTTCCTCTTTTGATTTTTTATCAATATAATTATATTCATTTTTATATAGTTTTGGATTAAATCCACAAATTGTTTTATATCCACAATACTCACACGGTGTTTTTCCCTTTTTATTATATGGTTTTAAGTCTATTTTTCCACTTAAAATTTCTTTTGATATTTCTTTTATTATAATATCAATATATTTTTGTAAAATCTTAAATTCCTCTTTGTTTACACCATTAGTCCACTTTTCATTTACTTCTCCAGATGCTGTAATAGCTGCTGGTACCATTTTAGAACTTCCTGATTTTAGAGTTCTATCATTCATTCTAATTATTTTCACATCAGCTAAAATTAAACCTTTCATTTTAAAGTTTTTCCTTATTAGGTCTTCTATCTCCTCATCTGAAATTTTTTTATCAGCTTTTATCATTTGCTCTAAAAGTGAAAAATAAAACACTCCAGCTGGCATCAAATCTTCTTCTTTGCACACTGCATCCATATATGTTAAAAGTTGTATTTGCAATCCTGCATATACTTCATTTAAATCTATATTTTTACTTGATGATTTGTAGTCTATAATTCTTAAATATTTTTGACTTTTAGGTTTATCTTCATTGTCATCTTTTGGTTCATCTGGTTGCCATTCAAGAGCGTCCCCAATGGCAACATCTAGTCTGTCGATTTTTCCCGTTATTTCAACTTTTTTTCCGTCTTCTAGTTCTAATACTATTGGTTTATATTTTCCATTGTTTGCAAATTCAATTTCTGTTCCTTCTATTGAAAAATCGCTATATATTAGTGTTTCTATAATATATTTTAAAGCTTTACTTACTATTCTCTTTAATCTTCTTACTAAAGCTTTATATTTAGCTGTTGCAGTAAATATGTAGTTTTTGTTTAATTTTAATTTTTCCTCTATTATATTTGAAACAATTTGTTCTATTTGTAATTCTGTTAAGGCTATTTTATTATCATGTACATATTCAAAGAATTCGTCTATTACTTCATGCATAAATGAGCCTGTATTAAATGCTTGTATTTTTAATTCTTCTTTTTCTTTTAATTTTAATCCATATTGTAAATAATATGAAAATGGACAACTTCTATATTTTTCCAATTTTGATATGCTTGTATTTAAAGTATTTCCATATAGTTTATCTATATTCTCTTTTTTTATTTGTTTTGGTAAATTTGTGTAAGATATGGCTTGTAAGTCTTTTTTTAATTTTTCTGACCAATCATTTTGATTTCTATAGTATTGATATACATTATACCATATGCTTTCTATTTCTTCTTTCTTACTTAATTTTGATATTTTTCCTAATAGTTCTTCATATGTAATGTTTTCATTTACTATCTCATATTTTTTATTTATTACATCACTTTCTTCTTTTAAATTAGGAAACATTTTCTTGATGTTTGTTATTAATATTGATGGTCTTAGTGTTTTTCCTTCTGCGTCAGCAGATGCATATGATAAAAATATTTGTCTTTCAGAAGTTGTAAATGCTTTAAAAATATTAAATCTTTCTTCATATAAATTTTCTATTGTTCCATTTGCTAGCTCTATATCATTTTCTTTTAAAGATTCTCTATCTGCATCATTAAAAAATCCCTCTTCTTTGCTTACACTTGGGAAAATTCCATCATTTATTCCTATTATAAAAACTGCTTGTACTTTATGGCTTCTAGATCTATCTACATCTCCCATAGTTACTTGGTCATTGGTTCCAGGTATTTTCCCTAATCCACTGCTACTTAATGCTATTTTTAGTAATTTACTGTATTGCTCAAATGTTATTTTTTCATCTCTAAAAATTAATACAATTTCGTCCAAGATATCTAAAATTATTTTATAACTTGATCTATATTCATTTGCTAAATCTATTAGATTGTTTTCTTGTAATTCTTTTATCTTTCTGTTTATTTTTTCTTCTATTTGTTCATTTTGTAAAAATTGATATATCTCTTTTGATAAATTAATTCCTGTCTTATTGTTTTGTAAGTTGTTTCGTAATTCTAACAAAGGATTTATTATTTGCTTTCTTATTTCATTTAGTCTTTGTACTATCTCTTTATTTTCTTCTATTCCATATATAAAATCTTTTTTCCATTTGTTCTTATTTATTCCCCATTTATTACAATAATTTTCTAACTTAAAAATTTCATCTTTTTCTATATCGCAAAATCCTAATTTTAAATAATGAAATATACTTTCATTTGAAAAATTTTTACTTAATATTTCTATAACTGCTAAAATATATTGCACAATTATATTTTGATTTAATTCTCTTTTTTCATCTATAAAAACCGGAATTTGATAATTTTTAAATATACTTCTTACTAATGAAGAATAACCTTCTATGTTTTTTGTTATTATTGATATATCTTTATATCTTAATCCGTTTTCTTTTACTAATTTTACTATTTGTTTTGCAACATTTTCTATTTCTGAATATGGGTTTTTAGCTAAAAATAATTGTAAGTTTTCCACATTTTTTTCATATTTTGTGGATTTTATGTTATATAAATTGTCATTGATGTGTTTTAATTCTGGAGTTTTAAATCTATATTGATTTTCTAATTTTTTGTATTCAATATTTTTTCCAAATATGTCTAATAATTTTTTTAGTGTTTGTTTATTAGAATAATATATGTCTGTATCTGGATTTGTTCCTATTTCTAATTCATCTATATTAATTGTTATATTTACTTGTTTTGCTTGCTTTGCCAATTTTTTTAATACTTCATATTCTTGATATGTAAATCCAGAAAATTCATCTATATAGATGATGCTATTTTTTACTAAATCTGTTTTATCTATTTGCTCAGCTAGAACTGTTAATAAATCTGTTTCATCTATATATTTACCCATAATGTAATTTTCAAATTCTTCATATACAGTTGTCATGTCAATTAGCTTTGTTTTTAAATAGTTATCTTGTGTTTGTTCAATTTCTTCTTTTAATTTTTGACAACCTATGCCATGTTTTTTAAATTCTGTAATAGCTTGCATACATAATTCTATATTTTCTTCTGACTTTCCTAAAAATTTTAACTCTTTCTTTTTTTCATTTAATATTGAATAAATAAGCATAGCTTTACCACATTTTGTTAAATATGTTTTAGTGCTTCCTCCTACTTCATTCATTACTCTATAAGCCATTCTACTTAGTGAAATTACTTCTGCATTTACAGTGGCTTGTGAAGATATTTTATCCATTAATTTTCTTTCTGCTGTAAATGAAAATTGATCTGGAGTTATCATATATATTTTCTTTTCTTTTCCTATTATATTTGCTATTTCAGAATAACAGTATTCACTTTTTCCACTTCCTGGTTTTCCATATATTATTTTTACTCCCATTTTCTTTGTTTATGTTAGTTCTACTCTAACTAAATCCTTTCTTGATATTTTGGAATTACAATTTAGAAGGCTCCGTCCGCCTCCTCCTCTGCCACCTCCGCCAGAGTATCCACCTCCACCAGAGAAGCCTCCGCCACCTCCGCTTCTTGAAGAACCTGCGGCAGATATATATGTTTTTGTGATTCCTTTTGTTGCTTTCCAATATGATTTTGCAAATCTTCTATCTAAACTTGCATATGTATAGAAATAATAATAGTCTGATGTGATAAAATTGCTAATATTTGCACTGTTAACTATTTTTTCTAAATCATCATCTAAATGTAATCCTTTTATTCTTTTTACTATTTTATTTGCTATTCCAAAGCTTACAGCATATGCTAAGTATTTTTCCCAAAGTGTAATATATTCTATATCTCTATCTTCCATTAAGCTGTATTCTTCTATCTTTGTTTTTAAACTATTTAATTTGCTATAATCTTCTATCATTGTAACACTATTTTTTAACATTAAATTATCTGTTAATATTAATATAGTTCCTATGCATATTAATATTTCATCTACTATTAAATATCTTGCTTTTGTTATAAAAACTGTTGCTATTATAATTATTGCAAATATTAAAATTATACTCATTGTTGTTGTTACTACTTTTTGTCCTGTAATCCTTTGTATAGTTTTGTTCATTTTATGTCTAAGCATTATTATTAAGTTGATAGGTATCATAAGTATTCCCATAATTAATGGCAATAAAATTATTATCATTTCAATGATATTTTTTATTATAATATTTGAAATTTCTGAATTATATATATCAAATCCATTAAAAGATATATGTTTAATTATTAGTACTATTGATAGTATAAATAAAAATATGTTAAATCCTCTTAGTACCATTGGAACACTAGCTTTGTTTGCTCCTATTTTAGATAGATTATTTTCTACTATATTGTTCAAGTCTTTAAATTTTTGATTTGCTTGTGTTTCTTTAGGCATTTCTTCTAGTCTATTTTTTAAATCTAATTTACCTTGTTTTTCAAATACCCAATCATATACATACTTTTCTATTGAATCCATATTTGATTCTAACTCTGTATTTTTTGAAATTTCATATCTATAATCTTCTTTATTATTTAATGATGGTATTATTTCTAAATTAATGCATTTTTTCTGAATTAAATTTAAAATAACTGCTATAATGTCTCTTGCTAATATATTTCTACTTCCTTGTATACACCCTGCTAATATAGGATTATATTTTCTAAATAATTCATCTTCATCTATATCACTTACAAAATATTTCTTGTCCTTTTCAAAAATTAGCATTAATATTACCCAGTAAATGAATAAACATCCTGCAAATATTGCCATTTTGTTTGTATATTTATTTTTTTCTTCTCTATTTTCATATATTTCGTTTTCATCAGCTAATATAATTTGTTCTGCATTTATGCCTGATGTTTTAGTCGAATTTATAATATTATCTTTATTAAACATTATTCTTGTAGCTACATATTGCCCTTTTTTTATATCTTCTACTTTAAAGTTTGCATGATTTGGACTTATAATTTCTGAGATTCCATTATATGGTCCATGTCCCCAAATTTTAATTTCTTCTTTGTTTTGATTTAAATATATATCTATGTTTAATTTTTTTATTCCTACATCCCATTCTCCACCAATGAAATTATAATATAGTTCTCCTACATCATTGTGTTTTACACATAAATTTTTAATGATATAATTTATTTCAAAGCTTTTTGTTGTATCTGTTGAAGGTGAATATACTTTTATTTTTTTTAAGTTGCTTTCTTCTGTTATTGTATAACTTTTATTTTGGCTAGTTGTCATATCAAATTGATTTCTTTCGCTGTATTGTATTTTTATACCATTTTGTGTCATAAAAACACTTTGCACTTCTACTCCTGTTCCATAATATAATTCTTCGTCAATTATATTATTTTGTACAGCTTTTTTATATTCTGTATCATTTAAAACATATGGTATTGTTATGTATATTCCATTATAACTTCCTTTAAAATCATATGTTATATTTTGCTTAACATATACATCTCCATTGTTTTGAATAGTTGCTTGTATATCCATATCTTCTATGGTATAGCTTTTTGCCTGTGTTTTGGTGTTTAATCCTAGCATAATACACATAGTAAAAACTAATAATATTATTGCTTTAAATTTTATTTTCATCTCCTGTTTTCCCCTTTATTCATCCACTTTATATGTATTCTTCTATTAAATATTTTAGGCTTATGCTTGTTCTCTTCTCCAATAAAATAAATATTGTTGTGCTAAACCTGCAATATCTCCAAATTTTTCTTTTGCCAGTTTTTCAATTTTTGCTTTACTTACCTTATTTTCATTTGGCTCTTTTATATATAAATCATTTATTACTCTTCTGACCCAAACATCAATTGGAAATACTTCCAATCTTTTTAAATCTGAAAATAGCAATATACAATCTGCTACCTTTGGTCCTACTCCAGATAGTTCAAGTAGTTGTTCTCTTACTTCCATTGTATTTGGATTTTTATACATTTCATTTAAATTTACTTTTTTATTCAAAATCATTTGAGTTGTTTCATATAGTCTTTTATCTCTAAATCCTAATCCTAATTCTCTATATTCTTGTATTGTGACATTTTTTAGTTGTTCTGCTGTTGGAAAAGTATAATATTCTTTATTATTCCATGTTATTTTGTTTCCATATTTTTTTGATAATCTTTCTATTATTCCTTTTATTCTTGGTATATTGTTATTTGCTGAAATAATAAAGGAAATTATTGTTTCCCATAAATCTTGATTTAATATTCTTATTCCTGCCCCATATTCTACACTTGTTTTCATGTTGTTATCTATTTTTCCTAGTTGTCGCTTTATCTGTTTGTAGTCTCTGTTTAAATCAAAATATTCTTCTACACTTTTCTTGATATCTTCTTTGAATATTCCTTCTATTATAATATCTTTTCCTTCTTTTTTTACTTTCGCAACATTTCCTTTGAATATTCCTTCATAGCTTCCCTCTTCTTGTTCATTCCACCTAAAGCATTGCCCACAGTCAAATATGTCTTTGGGTTCAAATGAATCTACTTTTTCTAATACTATTTTTTGTTCTTGCATGGTCTTTTTCTCCTTTTATAGTAGCCTTTTGTTTTTTTATATAAAAATAAAAATTATCCAAATATATTATACTATATTTAGATAATTTTTTGTATATTAATAAAAAAATTCACTTATATTTCACTTAAATAAATTACATTATTTTAGCATATTATCATAATTTCGGAACTCTACAGTTTCACGCTTTCGCATTGCGGCTCGTTTGTTATCTTGTCTACACTTACTTTTGGCATTACTGCTTCAAAACCAAGACTAGATACTGGCTGTTAGTTAGACTTTACCAGGTAGGACACTTCCACCTACTATATGGTATTAGCTTAAATCACCAAAATGTTCCATTTTGGCTATAAAATTTTGAAAGAGTTCTCACTTCGTTCGAACTCTTTCAAAATTTTACCTAACGTACAACGCTAGGCGAAATCCAACACTTTCGCTGCCAGAGCCCGGGCTGAGCCAATCACGGCTAGAAACTGGATTCTTGTCGGCAGAGCGATAGTAAGCGCCTCCTCTCACAACGCGTACTTCAGCCAAATAGGATTCCATTGTCCATTCATTCACATTTCCTGCCATATCATATATATTTTTCATTTGATAATTACTTCCTGTGTTGACTAGTTTATTTGTATCATAGACTCCTTTTCCTTTACTATCTTTTAAACACTCCTTTAAACTTTCGTCATTACTTATCCATCTCATTACTGCATCCCATTGTACTCCATATACTAATGTACTTGTTACTCCTACTTTATCCGTATACGTTTCTTCTACAAAATTTCTTGCTTCCTCTACTGCTCCTCCTGTTTCGTCTGTCATACTGTTTCCCCATTTTATATTAATACACACTGTTTTTCTTTTTTTACATACTGATTTATTCTCATCGTCCTTTCCTGCCTCATATCTTCCTATATAAAATCCTCCATTTTCTTTTACACTTGCATACATTTTTTTTACTTCGTCTATTGTTTCTTCTCCTGTTATAGTTTTATCGATATTATCAGGTGTTGGCTCTGTAAAATTATCATTAAGAGCTTTATCATTCTGAAAATCATATCTTACAAACTCACTAAAATCTTCTACCGGCACCCACACAAATTGATTTCCTTCATCATTCTTATCGTTCGCTACATCTGATATTACCAATCCTTCTGACACATTATCTAAATTTGGCACTATTGCAAATCCTACTGGGATTACTGCCGTTCCTTCGTTTGTATATTCTTTATTTTCTCCTTCTACCTTTTCTCCTACTTTTGCTTGCTTTATTGGTCCTTTTACTTTTCCTCCTTGTATTCTATACTTATTTTCGTTTGGAAATACTACTTCTATTTTTTCTCCATTTCCATTTGCTGTTGCTCCTGTATCCAAATTATCTAATTCTTCTTGCAATCCTTTTATGTCATCTTCATCTGTGCCTACTGTGTATTTTCCATTCTCCATATTTTTTGACATTTGCGCATCATATGCTAATTGTACTTGCTCCTTCTCTGTTGCATTTTTTGTATTATCTGCTGCTCTTGACGCTTGATTTAATATTCCATTTTCTCCTGTTAATGTTGCTATACTTACTGCTGCTAAAATTAGTAACACTATTATCGTGATAACTAAGGCTATCAGCGTTATTCCCATATTTTCCTTTCCTCTTTTCTTTTGCATTTCTTTCCTTTCTCCCATTTCTTTTTCTCCCTTCTTTTGTCTTTTCGCTATTTCTTACTATTTAAATTATTTCCATTTTTTATCTTTTTATTCCCTGAATAGTTTTTTACTTGCTTTTTTTCTTTTTTTATAAGAATTCTCCCTTCTCAAGGTTCTTTCTTTTTTATAAAAAATAGCTTATAATTTATATTTATATTATACTTTAAGCATATTTCTTTTTCAAGCTTTTTCTTCTTTTTTCCTTTTTTGTTATATTTTTGTAACATTTCTGTAATATTTAAAAGTAAAAAGTTGATATTTTAATATTTTTTTAAGCACTGTAATACGTACATCCCTAGCACATTAAAAATAAGCATTAACATTTTTGTTTAACAATAAATCCTCATTAAGTCTTTTTAAATCCCATTCCCACAACTTCTCTTGAATTAGTAATTATAATAAAACATTTAGGATCAATATTTCTAGCAACCAATTTTACTTTTCCAATATCTCCTCTAGAGGCTGCACACATCAATACTAATTTTTCATTTTGTGTATACATTCCTTTTCCATACAATCCTGTTGTACCTCTTCGAACCTTATCACCTATTTCTTTTGCTATTTCTTGATTTTTATCTGACACTATCAAGATTAATTTCGTAAAATATATTCCTTCAAATAAAATATCAATAATTTTCCCCATTAAGTATATAGCTATAGCAGAGTATAATCCTATTTCTATTATTCTAAAACATATAATATTTAAAGTTACTATTACTATATCTATCATTATAATTACATTGCTCATTCTCATTGTAGGTCTATATTCTCTTGCTATATAGCTTATTAAATCTGTTCCACCTGTTGAAGAATCTACTTTTAATATAATTGCAGTTCCTATACCAATAATTATTCCACCATATATGCAAGCCAAAAATCTATCTTCAGTTAAAGCTGGTAGCTTATCTAACAAATCAATAAAAACAGATAAACATATGGTTCCTACCAAACTTTTTACAAAAAAAGTTTTCCCCAATTTATAAACTGCTATTACAAATAATGGTATATTACAAATTAGAATTGTTGTTCCCATTGGAATGTTTAACAAATAATATACTATGGTTGCTACACCTGATAGTCCACCAGATGATAATTTATTAGGTAGTAAAAATAATGATATTCCAAATGCCATAACAAAAGCACCTACAACTGTTCCAATAATTTCTACTATTATTTTTCTTATATTATATTTTTCTTTTACAAACATAAAATCACCTATATTACAATTATTTGTATTATAGGTGATTTTATACAATTATTTACTTTTTATTGTTTCTTTTTCTTCTAAAAAATCCTTATATAATTTTGTAATTTCAATTTTAGATTTTCCCTGTTTTACTTTTTCATCTGATTTTACTATTAAATCTACATCATAATATTCTTTCAAATTTTTAATATTTTCTTTTTTATGTCCAATAACATTATTAACATCCATTGGATTAACTGTAACTTCAACTTCTTGTACTTTTACATTTAATTTTTTTATCTTCTCTAAAATTGCTTCATGCCACATTGATGATTCAACCAATTGTCTAAGTGCTGGGTGATATGGTCCCGCTACTACTTCGCTTTCTTTATTTTTAGGGTCTGATATTTCTTCTGTACTTTGAAGTCCTACTCTTATTACTTCTATCTTCTTATCTGCAAACATTCTAACTAATTGTCCACAAATTTCTATTGCCTTTACTAATGGTAATGGTTTATATATTCCTTCTTTATATTCTTGTTCTAATTTAGTTCCTTTTATAACTAATACAGGATATATTCTTACTATTTTGGGTTTTAATTTTATTAGTTGTTTGGCTGTATTTATTTCATCTTCTTTTGTGCTTTCTGGTAACCCTATCATCATTTGATGTCCTAATATAAAGCCATATCTTCTTATTAATTTTGATGCTTTTTTTACATCTTCAAAGTTGTGTCCTCTATTACTTCTTTTTAATATGTAATCATTAGCAGACTGTACTCCTAATTCTATTGTTTTTACTTTATACTTTTTTAACCTTTTCAATGTTTTTTTGTCTATACAATCAGGTCTTGTAGAAATTCTTATACTAGATACTTTATTTTCTTTTATATATTCATATGCTACTTGTAATAATTCTTCTTGAAGTTTTTCATCAATTGCAGTAAAACTTCCTCCAAAAAAAGCTATTTCTGTTTGTTTTGCTTCTGGTTTTGTATTTGTTAGGTAATCATCTATTATTTTTTTTGCTTCTTCTTTTGTCATTTGTTTTTTTTGCCCACTTATAGATTTTTGATTGCAAAATATACAGTCATTAGGACATCCTAGATGTGGAACAAATATGGGTATAATATATTGTTTTTTCATAGAATTACCTCTTTTCTATTTTAGATTTTCTAATGCCTTTTTGGCTGCATGCATTTCAGCTTCTTTTTTACTTTTCCCCTCTCCTTTTGCTAATACATTTCCATTACATTTCACTTGTGATTCAAATCTTTTGTCATGGTCTGGACCTGCTTCTTTTATAATTTCATATTCTATTTTTACATCCCCATTTACTTGTAACTTTTCTTGTAAAACTGTTTTGTAATCCTTTATTCCTACATGCTTTGTTGCATATTCTATTTTTTCTTTTAAATTATCTATTATAAATTTCTCTACTGGATCAATTCCTCCATCTAAGTACATTGCAGCAATTACTGCCTCTACACTATCTGCTAAAATAGCTTCTCTATATTTTCCTCCTGATAGTTTTTCTGATTTTCCTAGAAATAAGAAATCACTAAAATTATGCTTTTTGGCTATCTTATATAAACTTTCTTCACAAACTACGCTTGCTCTAACTTTAGTCATTTCTCCTTCTTTTAATTTAGTATAATTATTATATAAATATTTACTTGATATAAATTCTAAAATACTATCTCCTAAAAATTCTAGTTTTTCATTACTTTCTACATGATTTTCATATGCATATGATGTGTGTGTTAATGCTTTTTCTAATAATGCTTTGTTTTGAAATTTATAACCTATGTTTTCTTCTAGTTCTTTTAAATTCATAGTTTCCTCCTTTATTCCTTTCTATTATATACTATTTATTAAAATTTGCAAGTTATTTTTATTTTTTTGTTACTATTAGGTTACATGATAATTGTTACAAACTTAGAATATGTGAAAATGCTTATATATTAATATTTGCAGTCAAGACCCGGATTGTTACACCCCAGATATGTTTTGACAAAATATATTAATATATAAGCATTTTCACAAGCTATATTTTTAATCATCTTGTAAACACTATTAGGTTACACCCAATTTTTTCTACATATCTTTTTTGCAAAAATTCTGGACATATGCCGTCTATTATTGTATAATAATGGTGTATAAATTTATTATGTGAAAGTGAGGATTACCATGTTAAATGATAATGATAGCAGAAATTTGTCAGACGTATTCAATGAGTTAAAACAAATCCAACATGAACAAGCCCTTGAATATTCCATGTCAAATAAAAAAGTAAAAAAGGCCAAAAAAGCTGCTAAAGTTATTCAGCCATCATTCTCAATTGTTCAAGATGATAATTTCGATGAAAATACTAGTTCAAAAGGAATTAAACTATCAAACTTATTAATAGGGTGTACAGTAGTTATTCTTGCAGTTATTGCTATTTTCCCTAAAAATTCATCTGTACAAGAAAGTTATGCTAAAGAAGAAGAATATACAGATTTAACTGTTACAAATTTTGAAATTAATAGAAAAGCATTAAATATGCAAAAAATTATTTCTGAAAATTCTAATTTTGAGAAAGTAAAAGAACAAGTTGTAGAAGAAAGAGAAATTCAATTCGAGACAACAACTACACCTAATGCTTCACTTCCAAAAGGCGAAGAAATTGTTACACAAGAAGGTTCAAATGGTAAAGAAAATGTTTCTTTAGTAAAAACTTATGAAAACGGTGAATTTATTGAAGAAATTATATTAAACAAAGAAACAACTTTAGAAGCTGTTCCAAAGCTTATAGAATTAGGAACATCTGACTTTTTAGCTAAATTAAAAGTTCATTTAGGAGATCAAATTTATTTAAATAAAGATTCTACTTTATATGAAAATTCTGACTCTAGCTCTACTGAAAAAGCTGAAATAAAGCAATATTTAGACGTTAAATTATTAGAACTTCCTAATGAAGATTGGTGCAAAGTTTCTTTTGACTCCATAGAAGGATATTTACATACTTCTGATTTAACTTCTGGATTTTTAACACCTAATATAACAGAAAAAAACAGAATTCAAAAAATCAAATTACAAGTTAACATGAATATGGCTTTAAATAAATCTAGTGGTTTAACTTTAAATGATTATAAGAAAATATTTACTGGTTTATCTAATGATACTAACCATATTTTTGAAAACAATGCCGAAGTATTTTACAATATAGATAAAAAGTATAACATAAATGGTATATTTTTAGCTTCTATGGCTATACATGAAAGTGCTTGGGGAACATCACAAATAGCTCAAGATAAGAAAAACTTATTTGGTTATGGTTCTTATGATAGCACACCTTATGAGTCATCTTTTGTATTTGATGATTATTCAGAAGGAATTGAAACTGTTGCTAAATCTCTAGTTAAATATTACTTAAATCCATCTGGAACAAAAATATATGACGGAGAAACAGCAAGTAGTTGGTATTACAATGGTCCAACCTTAGAAGGAGTAAATACAAGATATGCTAGTGACAAAGATTGGCACACTAAAGTATATTCTTATATGGAAATGTTATATAATAGACTTTAATTTTACTAAAGAAAGGATTTATTATGAAATTAAGTGTACATAAAGTAAAAATTATTATTGTAATATTATTAATAGTGTTATGTATTCTATCTGTACTATATTATAATTTTGTTTTGTATTCTCAATTTAAGATTGAAGAATTTGCTAACGATTATATTAGTATTTCTGAAAAAAACGAAAATCCAATATTTAAAATTCACAAAATCATGTTATATAGTAGTGCTAATGCTATAGATAGTACTGATACACAGGCTTTAAAAGGTATAAATATTAGTCAATATACCGATATTGCAATATATATTGACAATACAAGCTATATATACGATATTACTAATGAAAATACAATAAAAGAATTATACATAGACAATATTAAAATAACACCAAATTCTGATTTAGGACATCCATATTTGAATTACAAAAATGCTTTAGATTTTGCGAAATTTAAAGATATTGAAGAAATTCAAGGTGATAGAATTGATTTTAATATAGTAAATACAAATGAAGAAAATGAAAATAATAATTATACTACACCTACATTTTACACAGATTGTTCTAATCCAATTACTTTAACATATATGAATAAGGATATTGTTAAAAATTATTCTGTTTCAGATACTGCAAATACTGTTTCTTATAATGGAAAAGTTTTGCAAGAAGCTAATGTTAATTTAAATGATATTAATTATACAATTAGTTTTAATATAAATATAGTAAATAATTTAAATGAGAAATTTATAAATAATTTAAAACTTGATGTACATTTAGATGATGAAGATGGTGGTATTTATAAAGGTTATATATATGATAATACTACTACTTCTGGTCAACAATATGATTTTTTTAAGGGATAGGGATTTTAAAAGGACATATATACAATATGTCCTTTTCTTTATTTTTTATATCGTTTTTAAACTTCTTTGTGCCATTGCTTGTGAGTTTACAGGTGCTAATAATACCTTTCCTGTTCCTCTATATACATTTACAAATCCTTCTCCTGATATGCCTGATCCTATTAAACTTTTTGTTGATTTTTCTACAGTAAATTGTAAATCTGATGACCATGCTATAGCAAAATTTCCATCCACTTTTAATACATCATTTTGTAAATTTATTTCTACTAATTCTTCTCTAGGTACATAACTTTCTAATGCTACTATTCCTTCTCCTGATAGTTTTAAATTGAATAGTCCTTCATTTCCTAAAACTGCTGATGATAAATTAGAACGCATTACTATATCCTGTTTTACTCTTGACTCACATGCAAGGAATAACCCATCATCTAAAACAATTCCTCCTGGCCATTGTGATAAATCTTCTAATAGAATATGCCTATATGTTGGCTCTAACACTAGAACTCCATTTCCTCTATATTTTGGCTTTACTGCTCCTTCTTTAGTAACACTTCCTTTAATGGCCTTTCCTATAAAATCACCAACTCCTTTTACATCAGCAACTGCTTCTACATTTCCTACTTGCCATTGCATAGCACCTGAACTTAATGTATATTCATCTCCGTTTAGTTCTATTAGGACTTGTCTTTTTCTTACATTCATTCTATTAGAATAATATGCTATTTCAGCTGTCATTGCAGTAACACTTAAATCTGTCATGTACTCTATAACCTGCATTTGTCCTTTCTTATCTGCTATTCTAATATCATCATTATCAATTAAATTTTTTATTTCAAACATATCTCTACCTCCTGACTTAAATATTACTATATCTTTTTTTATCTGTCAACGTCAAATATATTTAAGTTTCGATATTTTTTGTAGCTTTTGCACATCTTATATTTCTATCTTATCTTTAATTTTCTCGTATTTTCCTTCTCCTATTCCATTTACTTCTTTTATTTGCTCTATACTAGAAAATTTTCCATTTTCTTTTCTATAAGCAATAATTTTTAATGCTGTAGAAGGTCCTATACCTGTTAATGTTTCTAGTTCAAATTGATCTGCAGTATTTATATTCACTTTTTTACTCATGTTTTTTGATTGTACTTCTGTATCTTTAATATTTTCTTGAGTATTTGTTTCTATATTTTCCTCAATAAAAGGTATATATATTTTATCTCCATCTTCTAATACACATGCAAGATTGATTTCTTTTAAATCTGCATTTTCTTTTAATCCTCCACACTTTTCAATGGCATCTGAAATTCTTTTTCCTTTTTCAAGTTCTACAATACCTTCTCTATTTACAGCCCCTGCTAAATGAATTATAATAATGTCTTTTTCTTCTATTACTTCTTGTTCTTTAATATCTTCTTCTATATTAAACTCTTCATTTGTTTTAGAATATACATAACATGCTATACTTATTATGCACATAACAATAAATATAATTATTATTTTTTGTTTAGTTTTTAGATTACTCATTAAATTCTCCTTTCTTTTATTGAATTTTGTAATAAAATGATATATTATATAATAGATTATTTTTAGGAGATGCAGATATGAAAAAGAAAAAATTTTTTATAATATTATTTATTGTAATTATTCTATTAAACCCTTCAATGTGTTTATGTTCTACTAATGAATCTATTAACCTTTCTTGCAATGCTGCTATTCTAATAGACAGTAAAACAAATAAAGTGTTATTTGGAAAAAATGAAAATGAAAAAATATATCCTGCAAGTCTTACTAAAATTATGACTGCAATTATTACATTAGAAAATTGTAAATTGACTGATAAAGTATCTGCTAGTTATAATGCAATATCTGTCATTCCTGAAGGATATTCAATTGCTGATATAAAAGTCGATGAGGAACTTACTGTTGAACAGTTATTACAAGTATTATTATTATACTCTGCTAATGATGCAGCTAATGTATTAGCAGAACATGTCGGAGGGTCTATTGATAGCTTTGTTTCAATGATGAATACTAAAGCCCATGAATTAAATTTACAAAATACTCATTTTACTAATGCATTTGGAATGCATGATGAAAATCATTATTCTACAGCCTATGATTTATCTATTTTAATGAAATATTGTATGAAAGACGAAACCTTTAGAAAAATAGCTGGTAGTGCTTCTTGTGCAATTCCTGCAACTAATAAATCTGAACCTAGATTATATGTTTCTACAAACAGTTTAATTGTTCCTGATAATAAATATTATTATAAATATGCAACTATTGGTAAAACTGGTTTTACTACTCAAGCTAAAAGTTGTTTGATAGTATCTGCATATAAAGATAATTTAGAATTAATTGGCGTTATTCTTGGTGCAAATGATTCTGAAACTAGATTTTCTGAAGCCAAACAATTATTTGAATATGGATTTAATAATTATTCTATTCAAAATATATTTAATCAAGGAGATGTTGCTACAAATATAACTATTTCTAATGGTTCAAAAGATACTAGAAGTTTGGATCTTATTGTAAGTGATAATATTTCTGCTCTATTAAATAATAATATTTCTATTTCTAATTTAACACCAGAAATAAATTTAAATTCTACATTATGTGCTCCTATAACTGAGGGAGATGTTGTTCGGTGAAATTTTATATACAATCGATAATACTACTTACCGTTCTAGTCTATTGGCCTCTCATAATGTTGAAAAATCACAATTTATGCAATATTCACTTTATGCTGGAATTAGTGTTATAATATGTATTCTTTTAGTTATTTTGTTATCTAAAAGAACAAAATAATGGAATTGCTTTTTCTATTATGCTAAAAAATAAAAAAGTGCATAATTATTCTTTTTAGAATAATTTATGCCCTTTTTTATTTATAATCTTTTCCTATAATTATAGTTATATCTACTTTGCTTGAGCCTGCTGTTTCCCCACTGCTAGAGATAGTACCAATTCCTAATGTATCTTTTATATTATCTAATATTGTTTGTTTTGTGTTGTTTTTATCTACAATTGTCGTTTTGGGCGTACTATTAGTACTTCCTGTTCTTAAAACTTTATATCCAGAACCTTCTAGTTCTTTCACAGCTTTTTGTAATAAATCATTTTCCCCACTACCATTTATTACTTCAATTTTAAAGTCTGATTTTGATATATCATTTTGTTTTGTTGTATTTTGCTCACCTTGATTTTCTTCTTCTGATATGTCTTCTTCTATATCTCTATTAAAAAATAGTTCTTCTATTAGCTCTTTTGTTTCTTTTTTATTATGTATAAATACCCACACACCATTAGTATTTTGATTTGTGTTTGTTCCTGGTAAAACTCCTGTTACTAAGTTATCTGTGCTAAATTCTACTGCATATGGAATATAATCTTTAGCATCTGAAAGTCCTATATTTGTATCTACACATTCATTTGCAACATCTAAAATTTGTCCTATTTTAAATATATTTCCTGGTTTTAAAGTTTGCTTCATTACTTCTGTCATAAATTCTCTTTGTGTTCTCATTCTTCCTGTATCATTATCTCCATATTCCTCGGAATACGTTGGATAAGATTTTGTTACTGGATCCCAATTATCATGTCTATATCTTAATAGTTGTTCTGCTTTTTCTCCATCTATTAATTGTTCCCCTGAATCCAAATGTATATGTAGATCTTGTGTAGGATCATCATAGTTCATATCTCGTGGTACATTAAATGTCACTCCCCCTATTACATCTACAATTCTAATTAATGCCTCTGTTCTTACTACTATATAATGTTCTATATTTAGACCCGTAATTTCATTTACGGCTTTTAATGTTGCCTCTGGTCCATGGTTTATTCCATATAAACAATTTATTTTATCATTTGCACTTGCTCTTGATGGATTTTTTCCTGTATATGTGTCTCTTGGTATTGATAATAGTGTAGCTTTTTGTGTGTTAGGATTATATGAACCAACCATTATAGTATCTGTTAATTCTGTTCCTTCTAAATCTGTACTTATTCCTAATATTAATGTTTTAAATTCTCCTAAATTTTTTCTTGTGTTTTCATCATGTCCAACCACTGTGGCCAACATTCCAGATACTCCACCGCCATTTTTATATGTTCTATATGCAAATATTCCTCCTCCTATAAGTAATAATACAAACACAAATAATAATATTTTTCTACCTATTTTTCTTTTCTTTTTCTGTTTGTTCATTTGTTTTTTACTCAATATCATTCACTCCTAAAAATTCATGTTATAAGTATAGCAAAAAAATTTTAAAAGTGCAACAAATAAAGACAATTTTTTTACAATAATAATTACAAGATAATGCTTCAAATTTACTATTGACAAATTTATATTTTTTTGGTATTATTTTAAATGTTGAAGCATATATTTAAACAAGATGTGGAAATAGCTCAGTTAATAAAGCATCGCTTTATTAAAGTAGACGATCTTTTCTCTAGAACTTTGAAAATTTGCAGGTATAATTTAATGGTAAAATACTTCCTTGCCAAGGAAGATTTGCGGGTTCGATTCCCACTACCTGCTCCACAATATTAAACAATTTTGGCTCAATGTCAATATAAGTGGAGGTAGATACCAAGAAAGTATTTTTATCTCAGCTTTTTTTATTGTTGTGAATAAATATGAGAAAATGTTCTATAATTGTCCTTTCTCCATTCTAAAATTTTATAATTGGTATTTTTTTATAATATGGGCATATAATTTATTAACTAAAAAATTTTTTATATTTAAATGGCGAGTTAGCCAAGCGGTAAGGCACGAGTCTGCAAAACTCTGATCATCGGTTCGATTCCGATACTCGCCTCCATTAAAAAATCGTAAAAACGTTGATATATCAATGCTTTTACGATTTTTTTTAATGCTTTTGATTAAAAGTAAAAATCCAGTGTTTTCAATACTTTTAGAAGTTAGAAAATTAATTATTCAATCTATATGTGACAAAAATGTGACGAAATAATTAATCATTATGTATAAAAATGTAACAAAATAAATTTTATAATAAAAATTGTAATGTTCGCTTGAAAAAGAAAGAGAAATATTGTATAGTATAAATCATAGGAAATGAGATAAAAGTAGATTTGTGTTGCCACTTTACTAGATAGTTTTACTATCAGAAAGTGAGGTGGTGTTTATGAGTTTTATACTATTTTTAATAATAGCCTTAATGGCTTCTACAACTATAAACGTAGCCTTATTGACGATTATATACATACAATATGTAAATTCAATAATAAATAAGGAATAAAATAACAACACATTCTGCTCTTGACCGAAAGGAATGTGTTGTTATTGCTTTTTATAAGTGGTAACCATATTGCTACGGTTTCTCATTTTCTATCTATATTATACACAGATTTTAAGAATTTGTCAAACGTAACTTTGAAAGAATATTTTATAACGTGTTATACAAAATTACACAATGTTATATAAAATTAAATTATATGTGACAAAAATGTGACATAATAAAAATATAAACATTATAAAATTGACTATTTAAGCATATTACAGAGGCTAGTCTACCCGACAAAAGCCTCCAAAGTATTTTAAAATTTCACAGATTTTTAAGAATTCTGTGGAATTTTTGTAATTGTCTAAGGCTTATTGTTTCAATGGTTTCAACTTTTTTATAATTTCTTTTGGTTTTCTTCAATTTTCAAAAACTACATTAACACTACATTAATTCTTCATAAAGACTACATTAACATTTTTTACAAATATTAACAAATAAGCACTTTTGGAATAATGGTTTTTATATAAAAAATTACTCCTCTGATATGAAACTAAGAAAATAAATCAAGCAGTAAAAAGAAATATTGATAGGTTTCCAGAAAAATTTTGCTTTCAGTTAACAGAAGAAGAATTTATAAATTTAAGGTCACAATTTGTGACTTTAAACGAAATTAATATAAATGCAGAGCAAGAAAATAACTGGTCACAATTTGTGACCAGTTCAAAAAGTGATAATAGCAAGCATAGAGGAAAAAAATATTTGCCATATGTCCTTACAGAACAAGGTATAGCAATGTTATCGGGTTTGTTAAAAAATGATATAGCTGTTCAAGTAAGTATACATATTATGGATGCATTTGTTAATCTTTCAAAGGACAAATATGGGATAGCTATGAACTAATAATTGATATTATAAAAACAGCTCAAAGTAAAATAGTAATAATAGATAATTATATAGATGATACTATTCTTAAAATGCTACAAAAGAAAAATAAAAATGTCCAAGCAATTATTTTAACTTCACAAAATTGTAATCTAACAAAACTAGATATTAAGAAGTTTAATGAACAATATGGAGTACTACAAATAGCAAAGACAGATAAATTTCATGATAGATTTATTATTATAGATAACAAAGAACTTTATCATTGTGGAGCATCACTTAAAGATTTAGGTAAAAAATGCTTTGGAATTAATAAGATAGAAGGAATAGAATTTATAGAAAATATAAATAAAATAATTAATTTTTGATACCTATATATAAGATAGATACTTTGTTTTTCGAGATATTTTAATCTATAAATATTTATATAGTTTAAAACTATTGTAAATTACTATTAAACAGCCACTCGCTATTTGTGTCCAGTTGAAAAAAATAGCAATTCGCTATTTGTGGGGTGTTAATTTTTTGATTTTTTTGCTATTTTTAATATGGAAGGAGTAAAAAATTATGGATATTATTAAAATTGGAAAATTTATAGCAGAAAAAAGAAAAGAAAAAAAATTAACACAGGAAAGCTTAGCAGAAAAGTTAGGAGTAACATCAAAAACAATTTCGAGATGGGAAAATGGAAATTATATGCCAGATATTTCTTTGCTAAAACCATTAAGTGAAGAATTGGGTATTACATTGAATGACTTAATTAGTGGAGAAAAAGTAGATAAAGAGCATTATCAAGAAAAATTGGAAGAAAATATTATTAGTACAATAGATTATACAAGTAAAAAAGTGTATGAAAAAAATAAAGTAATTGCAGAAATTTTAATGTTTTTTGGACTTGGACTTACTTTTACTGCATTTGTCTTATTTCCTTCAGAAAGCAGTTGGGGTTCAATTTATTCTATGATTGGACTAATTATATCTTTAATAGGTTTTTCTAAATTTAACAAGAAAAAATCATATATAAAAAGATTATTTTTAAATTTAGGATATTTTATACTAGGGGTAGTATTGTTAATAGGAATAGACTATTCAAACGTAAAATTGAATAATGTAGCACCAAGATTTTCATACTTAACAACAACAACAGAAAATATGATTATTTATAAAGCACCACTTTGTAATGTTTATAGAATAAATAGAAATACAAAAAATGAATATTATATAGTTGATACAAAGAAAATATATACAGAAGATACTGTTCCTGTAACTCCATTTGACAGAGATAAATCAGGAATTGACAACATTATAAAATTTAAAAATCAATATGTAGGAAATAATAGTAATGATAGCCATTTAATAGATAGTTTGCCTCTTTCAGAGTATGGATATGTGTTTGAAATAGATTCAGAAAATTTAGGATTAACTATTGATTATCATATTACAGACTGGTATATAAATGAAAATCAATATTTAGAAAAATGTTTATTATATAATACTGTATCTATATTTTCTTTAATTGATAATGTTCAAGATATTACTTTTAATTTTAGTGGTAATTCATACAAAGTAAATAGAAAACAAATTGAAAACTTATATCCTAATTATAATGATATAAAAAGTAATGAGCTAAATGAAGATAATTTCAACAAGTATTTAGAAAATAAAATGAATGATAATGAATTTGTAAAAACAATTTTTAATAAAATATTTGTTAATGAAAAATGATAAAATTTACTTTTAAAAACTACATTAACACTACATTAATTTTTACATTCTATGCCTTGTAAGCATTGATACTACTAACTTTATAAAAACATCAAACCGGAGTGTGCTTCCATAGAAAAATCGTAAAAGTGTTGATATATCAATGCTTTTACGATTTTTTAGTGTTGCAAGTTTTTTCTTTCTTCATCTTTTAATGATTTCCTTTATATTTTTACAATATATTTATTATCATAAAAATATTTATTCTTTTTCTTCTTTATTCAAAACTTTAAATACAACAGCTGCTATTGCAGAACCTACAAATGGTGCTACAATAAACACCCAAACTTGTTTTAAAGCTTCTCCTCCTAAGAATAAAGCTGGAGCTAAACTTCTAGCTGGATTTACAGATGTTCCTGTTAAAGGAATTCCCATAATATGTACAAAAGCTAATGTCAATCCTATAACAATACCTGCAACAGAAGATTTATTTTCGTCTGATGTTACTCCTAATATCGTATAAATAAATACAAATGTAAGAACAATTTCAACTAGAATTGCTCCTATCATATTTAAATTAACACTAGAAGCTTCATTGAATCCATTTGCACCCAATCCTTGTGTTGCTATATCTAATCCGCTACAAGTCATAATACAATATAAAATTGCAATTCCTAATACAGCTCCTAATACTTGTGCAATTACATAACAAATAAAATCCTTCACTGTCATTTTTTTATTAATTAGCATAGCTAATGACACAGCAGGATTAATATGACATCCTGATATATTTCCTATAACATATGCCATAGCTACAATAGATAATCCAAATGCTAAAGCAATTCCTAATGTTCCTAATGCTTCTCCAGCAATTGCAGCACTTCCGCAACCAAATAATACAAGTACTGCTGTTCCAATGAATTCACATACATATTTTTTCATTGATTTCCCCCCTTTTATTTATTTGTCTACATTATATTTGCAAAAAAAGAAACTGTCAAGGAAATTATTGCTGTTTTATTGTTTTTGTGTTATATAAAATTAAATTAAATTATATTATATTATTAGTAAAATTTACCAAATCTAACTCATTGAATAATTCACATATAAATGTTATAATAGCATATATATAATATTAAAAGGAGGGAAGTTTTTATGAAAAAATCATTGCTTAAAAGTATACCTTTAAGCATAGCATTTGGTTTGATGTTTTCAGTTATGTACATACCGTCAAATGTACAAGCTAGCTCAACTACAACCAGACCTGTAATAACATATCGTGCACATGTTCAAGATTATTCTTGGGATAATGCATATAAAAAAGCAGGTGATGAGAATCAATTAAATATATCTAATCCATCTTCTGATAATTATGCAGGTACAACTGGTAAGGCTAAACAAATGGAAGCTTTGCAAATAAGTGTTAAGGCACCTGAAGGAGTTGAACTAAATTACCGAGCGCACGTTCAAGATTATGGTTGGATGGGTTGGGTTGCTGCAGAAAATTCTGATAATGTAACATCATTAACCTATGCTGGTACAACTGGTGAAGCTAAGAGAATAGAAGGTATTCAAATTGTTGTAACTGGTCTTGAAGGTTATCAAGTAAAATATCGTGCACACGTTCAAGATTATGGCTGGATGAATTGGGTTTCTGCTGAAAATTCTCTTAATGCTTCAACATTAAAAAATCAATTTGCTGGTACAACTGGTGAAGCCAAACAAATGGAGGCTTTACAAATTATTATAGTTCCTGTTGGTGAAAGTAGTAATCCTGGAACGACTACTTCTGGATTACAATACAGAGCTCATATTGAAGATTACGGTTGGGAAAATACTTTGAAACCTGCAGGTAATGAATCAGAACTAAATGTATCAACACCTACATCAAATAACTTTGTAGGTACAACTGGTAAAGCTAAACAAATGGAAGCTTTAGAAATAAATGCTCCTGTAGGATTAACATTAAAATATCGTGCACATGTTCAGGATATTGGTTGGATGGATTGGGTTACTGCTGATAATAAAGTGGGTACAGCTTTTGCTGGAACTACTGGTAAAGCTAAGCCAATGGAAGCTATACAAATAGTTGTAGAAAATCTTGAAAATTATGAATTAAAATATCGTACACATGTTGAAGATATTGGATGGATGGATTGGGTTACCGCTGAAACTTCTGTTAACTCTAACACATTGAATTTTGCTGGAACTACTGGTAGAGCTAAACAAATTGAAGCTCTAGAAATCATTATAGTTCCAATTAATAACAATGATAATCCAGATCCTGAAAATCCAGAAGAACACACACAACATAAGTTTTCTGAATGGCAAACTACTATACCTGCTACATGCTTAAAGAAAGGTGAAAGAGTTAGAACTTGTACAATTTGTGGAGAAAAAGAAACTGAAGTAATTAATGAATGTGGTTCAACTTTAGTAAGCGACCCAAGCAAGGATTCTCCTGCTACATGTACAACATGGGGATACAATAATTACAGGAAATGTACAGTTTGTGGCAACGTATATGGTTTAGTACCACCTTTAGGTCACACTTATTCAAACGAATATACTACTGATAAAGAACCTACTTGTACAGAAGAAGGTCAGAGATCTATACACTGTACTAGAGAAGGATGCAATGATATTAAACCTGGAAGTAAAACTATTCTTGAACCAACTGGACACATTTGGTCAGAAGAACATCATTCAGAACAAACTTGTACTCAACCTAAAATGACTTATAGAGTTTGTACAAAATGTAATGCACAGAATGTATTATCAACTGAATCACCTGCTTTAGGACATTCTTTTACAAATTATATATATAATAATGATGAAACTTGTACTAAAGATGGTACAGAAACTTCTACATGTGATCGTTGCAGTGAAACAAGTACTCGTGTGAAAGAAAATTCAAAACAACATAAATTGGAGATTCAAAATGACGCTATTGCTGCTACTTGTATAAAAGAGGGAAAAACAGCAAGTAAAAAATGTACTAGATGTTCTTATGTAGAAGAAGGAAAAACAATTCCTTCTAATGGTCACCATTCTATAACAAAGACAATTACTGAAATTACATGTACAGGTGCTACAGTTGAAGAAAAATGTACTGAATGTGAATACACTAATACTTATAAGGACACATATTCTTATGGAAAAGGTCACACTTGGATATTAAATCCTAAGGGAGATCAAGTAAATGATTATATTTGTTCAGATTGTAATCTAGAACATCACATTGGAAAATCAGGTTATATATGGAGATTTTCTTTTGTAGTTGATACTTTTATGGCAAAAAATTCACAATCAAAATGGATTACTACATTGCGTTCTAATGTATCAGACTTCTACCAAAAAGCACCAGAACCAAGAGATGGATATAAATTTGTAGGCTGGTATGTATATGAAAATGGTCAAAAACAAAAAGTGGATAATACAAAACTTTCAGACGATGGATTAACATTACATGTAACATGGAGAGATTCTGATAAAACATTTGAACCATGCTATGCACCTATCAATTAGAAAAAATAATAAAGCAAGAAATTAAGTCTTCTTGCTTTATTATTTTTTATTTAATTTTTAGAATTTATTTTTGTTTTTATTTGAGCTGGAACTCCAATATATGTTCCTTCTTGTTCTATATTTTTTACCACCACTGCCCCCGCTCCTATAATACTATTTTCTTCTACTTCTGTATTATTTTTAATTGTTGCTCCTGCTCCAACATGTGTAAGTGTTCCTATTCTTACAGTTCCACACAATGTCGCATTAGGAGAAATATGTACAAAATCTTCTATTATATTATCATGCTCTATAATTGCACCTGTATTTATTATACAATGTTTTCCTACTTTAGCAGATGAATTTATACATGAATTTGCCATTATTACTGTACCTTCTCCTATTGATGTTCCAATTCCTATATTAGCTGAAGGATGTATTGCTGTATAATATTTTATGTTATTATCTTCATCGTTTGCTATTTTTTTCCTCACTTTATTATTTCCTATTGCAATAATAAATTTTAAATTTTTGTGCTTTCTTGATAGTTCAAATCTCATTTCTGATTTTCCTATAACTTTCCATTTTTCATTATTAGCAATAATTGTACCGACTTCAATTCCATCATCTAAAAATCCATAAACAATATCTCCAGATTTTTCAATGATATCTGCTACAACTTTTGCATGACCTCCTGCTCCTATTATTACTACTTTATTAGACATTTCTTTCTCCTCATTTCTTTAAAAATTTTTTACAAATTCACTACCTTTATTTAAATTTGTCATAGTTCTTAATGTATATAATTGTCATCAATGGAAATAATACAACTAATGCAATTATACCTAATGTAAAATGCAATATTCTTTTTTCGTTGCCTTAATATGTTTTTGCTTAGGCTATATTTGTAGCCTATTATGATAAAAAAAATTGTTATACTATATATAACATTTTATTAAAAGGTGATTCTATGCTACTTAAGGAAGCTATTATAATTAGAATTGAATATTTTCTTCACAAAAAAGGCTTATCTTCTTTATGGGATTTATACAAGACAACTGGTGTTCCAAAATCTACTATTAATGCTTTGTTAGGAGCTAAAACAAATAATCTTCCTCGTTTGCCAACATTGCTCCATCTTATTGAAGGTCTTGATACTAACTTAATGGATTTTTTTAATGATCCTATGTTTAAAGATATTGTAGATTCTTCAGAAGATAAAAAAGACATAGATTAATACACCTATATTATAATTTTTTAAATTATATCATATTTATTATTTTCTTTTCAACTATTTATCAAAATAAATTTTAAAAGTTGATATTTTAATACTTTGAAAATTAAACTAAATCAAAATATTCTATTATAGTTTAACTCCAATATTAATATATCAACTGTTTAAAAATTATTATTTTTTTGTTTTTTTACTACTAGTTTTACTTTTGGTTTTTTTTCTAACTTTTTTAGTCGTTTCTTTTTTTATATTTTCTGCTTCTTCTGGATTCCATACCTCTCCAACTTTAGGTTTATTCCATGAAATATAATCACAAGAATTAGGATTATTTTCGCAAATATAATAATTTCTTCTTCTTTTAGTTTTTCTAACCTGTACAACTCCTCCACATTTAGGACATGGTACATCTATTGTCTCTATAATTGGTTTAGCATTTTTGCATTCTGGATAACCAGGACATGCTAAAAATTTCCCATACTTTCCAAATTTATATACCATCATCCTTCCACATTTTTCACATTGTACATCAGATACTTCATCTACTAACTCCACATGTTCTAGTTCTTTTTCTACTTTCTGAATTTCAACTTCAAATGGTCCATAGAATTCTCTAATCATTTTTTTCCATTCTTCTTTTCCTTCAGCTATCTCATCAAATTCATTTTCGATCTTTGCTGTGAATTCGACATTTATAACATCTGTAAAGTTTTCTGTTAATAATTTATTAACTATTTTTCCTAATTCTGTTGGAATTAACTGTTTTTGTACTTTTTCTATATATCTTCTTTCCAATATAGTAGTTATTGTTGGAGAATAAGTACTTGGCCTACCTATTCCCTTCTCTTCCAATGCTTTTACCAGACTTGCTTCTGTGTATCTTGGAGGTGGTTCTGTAAAACTTTGTTTTGTTTCTAATTTTTTTAATTTCACCTCTTGATTTACTTTTAAATCAGGTAGCATTCCCTCTTCTTCTTTTTCTTTCTCATCTGTTCCTTCTACATATAATACCATAAATCCTTTAAATTTTAAATTTTGCCCATTTGCTTTAAAATCATATTCATTAGCTTTAATATTTACTGAAATAGTATCATATATTGCAGCAGACATTTGACTTGCCATAAATCTATTATAAATTAATCTATATAATTTGTATTGATCTTTACTTAATACATCTTTTATTGAATCAGGTTCTATATCTGCATAAGTAGGCCTTATACCTTCATGTGCGTCCTGAGAGTCTTTGCTTGTTTTATAATACCTATTTTCATAATAGCTTTCTCCATATGTTTTCAATATATGTTCGTGTGCTGCTTTTCTTGCTTCTTCTGAAATTCTTGTTGAATCTGTTCTCATATATGTAATTAAACCTACTGTTCCCTTTTCAGGTATTTTAACTCCTTCATATAACCCCTGTGCCACAGACATGGTCTTCTTTAATGTAAAACCTAATTTTCTAGATGCTTCTTGTTGCATTGTACTAGTAGTAAAAGGTGGTGCTGGTGTTCTCTTTTTTTCACCTTTTTTTACATCTGCAACAATATATTTTGCTTTCTCTATACTTTTTATTATTTCAGTTACTTCTTCCTCTTTATGAATTTCTATTTTCTTTCCATTTTTCCCAAAGAAATGCGCTTGAAATACCTTTCTACTTTCTTTATTTTCTAGATTCGCATATATATTCCAATATTCTTCTGGTATAAATTTTTCTATTTCATTTTCTCTATCTACAATTAGCTTAACAGCTACAGATTGTACTCTTCCTGCTGATAGTCCTCTTCTTACTTTTTTCCATAAAACAGGACTCATTTTATACCCTACTATTCTATCTAATACACGCCTAGCTTGTTGTGCATCTACTAAATCATTGTCTATATCTCTTGGTTCTTTTATAGCTTTTTGCACAGCTGTCTTAGTAATTTCATTAAATGTTACTCTTGTAATTTTATCTTTTTCTTCATTTAATATCGTTGCTAAATGCCAGGCTATTGCTTCTCCTTCACGATCAGGGTCAGTTGCAATATATATTTTTTTTGCTTCTTTTGCATCTTTTTTTAAAGATTTTATCAAATCTCCCTTTCCTCTGATATTAATGTATTCAGGTTCAAAGTCATGTTCTACATCTACTCCTAGTTTTGATTTTGGTAAATCTCTTATATGGCCCATTGAAGCTACTACCTTTGTACTGCCTCCTAAAAATTTCTTTATAGTATTTGCCTTTGCTGGTGATTCAACTATAATAAGTTTTTCTGCCATACTTACCTCCTTTTTTGCCATTTTTATTTCACTTATAGTATTCTAGAACATATTCTTTTATTTTTCAAGTCTTTTGCACTTTAAATTAAATATTCTTTTGAAAAATCTGATATTATATCTTCTACCGCAATCGGAGTTACTATATTATCTTTAAATATTTTTAAAATTTTATCTATTTTTCTTTCATCATTCGTAACATATGGTATATCTTTATTTTCGACTTTTGTATTACTTGATATATACTCTGTTTTTATTACACTTATACCATATTTTGCTTTATCATTTTTTATAAATTCCTCTTCATTTATCCTTTTATAATATTCTAATTTTATAGGATGTTTTATTTTCACCTCCTCTAAATCTTCTTTATTTATAAATGTACCTCCAAAAAAAATTTTCAAAACTATATCCCCCTTTTTCTTTTGCACTTTTTTATAATACTACTGATACTTTATGTTTGCAAGTTTTTTTCATCGCAAAATCTTCAATATTTCTATATAATTTTCCATATACTTATATGTTTCTATTTTTTATTTCATAATTCAACAATATTCGATTCATTTATTTTTGATATTTTTTATTCTGCAAAAAAATAGTAGTAATTTTTACATTACTACCATTATTTATTATTATATTTGTTTTAAACTCTCATAATATTCATATTTATTATCTATAGCATGTTTTTTTAGTTCACAATATAATTCTGTTATAGTTGCCATATTATATGGATTAACATATAATATACTTAACAGTCCATAGGTTAAAACAGATAAAATATTCCATCCAAAAAATGATATATCTAATATAAAAGTTTTCCATTTATTTCCCTTCATCATTTGTTTTGAAAGTTCAAATACTTCTTTTCTTTTTATTTTGGGATTATCTGCTAATATATATGGAATCATTCTATATTCATATGTTTTTATTACACCACCTATTATTGTTAAATACCACAAGGCATTATATACATTTCTTAAAAACATTATTACAGCAACATTAAGCCAGTTTTTGTTTTTAAAGACTTCTACCATTATGTCTACTTTTGCATTACTATTGTTCTTCGCTTTTATGAAATATCGCTTTCCCCCAACTATTAGTGGATCTGCAATCAATATTGTAAATCCAAAAGCTATCAATGCAGCTATACTTAATGTCACTCCTATCCCTATTTTATTCATATTGAATGATACTATAGCATCCCATATTTTAAATATATATTTTTGAGTTTTGGTTAAACTATTTAAATTTGCATTTATAGATTCTATTAATTTTACTTGATTTTCATCTAATGTTTTCTTTATTCCTTCTTTAGTTATAAATTCTATAGTATTATCATTATTTTTTATAATCATTGGTTTTTCTCTATTTTCTTTTATTTCTATATAATTTGGTATTACTGAATCATCTGACTGCCATATTCCTAAAATAGAAGTCCCAAATTCTCCTGTAAACAAAGCTATTAAAAAACATACCACTACTGCCGTCCAATAATTTTTTTTAACTACTTTTTTGGCTTTAGATTTTAAGTCTTTTCTTTCCCACATTTACATTTTTACTCCTATATACTTTTTATTTTTGTTTAAATAATCATTTTATTTTTTTTGTTGCTTTAGCCTTAAATATCCTAGTTCTTCCCATCTGTTATAAGCTAAATTTAATCTAAATAATACTTTGGGTTTAGCACCAGCTCTATTTTTATCTACTACACAAGCATAATATCTAACATCTGGATTCTTATATTTTTTCAAGTCATAAAATGTCGTATCTACTTCTTTTAAAGAATACTCATAGTCACTTAAATTATCATTATTAATTTGTTTTACTAGACACAATGTATCTAATACTTCTTTTACAGTTCTACTTACTGCTAAATCATTGATTGTTAAATTAATTGGTAATGTTGCACTTTCTGTTAATTGTAATGTTGCAAATATAAAAACTTCAAAGTTTTGTGCTATATTTGAAAGTATTGTTGTTGTCTTTTTTAATTCTTCTCCTATTCCAATATTTGCTGTATCAGTTTTTAATGTATCATAAAAAATATATTCAATTTTTTCTTTATAATAATAATTTATAATAACCTTTTGTAGTTCCTCATTTGTGTGATCTGTAATATTTACAAAGTATATTGAATTATTTATTTCATTATTAACCCAATTAGTAATTGCTATTGTTTTATTAAATTCTGTAGATATTCTTGAAAGTCTTTCTACAAATTGTTTCTGCGATTCATTTTCTTTTTTTATTACAAAACCATCTTCATCTATTTCTACATTTTTTGTCGAATCTGGTCTAAATTTAAATTCTAGTAATTCTCCTTCTGTTTTTTCTAACTTTTCACCATGAAGTTTTTGAATTTCTGGATTGTTTAAAATAGTAGTAATTAAGCACAATTTCATTTTTTCTTCTGACATTTCATTTGAAATAATTAATACTTTCTTTTTATGTACAAAGGCAACATTTGCAGCCATATTTATTGTGAACCTACTTTTTCCTGCATTGGATGGCATTGCATATGCCATAGTTTCTCCCTTTCTCATTCCTTTAAATACACCTGATAATATTGGAAATGGAAATTGTAATCCTTCTGTTAAATTATTAGCTCCATCTTCTAAAAAGTTTGTTAGGTTTTGATTTAATATTGCTTGCTTAAATTTTCCAGTTACATTTACTTGGTTTATAGCACTTTCTACTTCTTCTATTGACATTTGATTATACAATTCATAATTTGTTATTTCCATAATCTTATCTTGAGTTTCTTTTATAGGTGTTCTTTCGTAATTTTGTCTTAATAAAAACAATTTTCTTAACTCTACATATATTTTTTCCATGTCATATTTTTTTAGAGAAACTTTTTTCTTTAATTCTTCTTTTAATATATTTGATTCATGTGTTGCTTTACTAAAATTGAAATGTCTCTTCGCAACTTCTGATGCATATTTTGAACCTTCTGTAAATAATACACTTTTATATAAATTTAAAATTTTATCATCTTCAAATGCACACTGTTCGAATATTATGTAAAACTTTGTAATTAACTTAGGATTATACAACAATAATCCTACATACGTTTCTTCTAATTCTGGTAAACTTAATTGTTTTGGATATCTAGATTCTATTTTATTATTTCGTGTATTTGTAAATGTCGTTTTATTTTCGCCGTTTTTTTCTTCATTTTGTTGCTCTTTATTTTCATTCTCTTTATTTAATTGTTGTTCATTTTGTGTTTCTTCTTTTTCTGTTTCATTATTTTCTTCATCATCTTCTACATTTAATTTTTTTATTTTTTCAATAACTTTCTTTAAATCTCGTGCATCCAAAGCTTTTTTTAT
This sequence comes from uncultured Clostridia bacterium, assembly GCA_947589015.1. GTDB lineage: Bacteria > Bacillota > Clostridia > TANB77 > CAG-508 > CAG-269. The sequence goes on along the minus strand of CANPZF010000001.1, from coordinate 63,243 downwards.
TTCTTCTATTTCTTTTTTATTTTTATTTGTAATAGGTATTTGTGCTAACTTTTCATATAATATATCTATATTACTTTGAGCCATATTTACCTCCTTTTACTTTATTTTTATTTCCACTTTTTTATCTTTTACTAAATTGGAGAATTTATTTGCATCTTGCATTTTTCCTACTATACTTCCATAATGTGTAGGAATAATTGTTTTAGCATTTATTTTATTAGCTAAATTTGCTGCTTCTTTATAATCCATTGTATACGTTCCACCAATTGGAATAAATGCTATATCTGCTTCTATATTTTCTATTTCTGGTATATCGTCTGTATCTCCAGCTATGTAATATCTTGTTCTATCCATTGTTATATTATATCCCACCCATCTATTTCCTTTTGGATGAAATTGTTTATCTTTATTATAAGCATATGTAGTTTCAAAGTTTAAATCATTTATTGTATAACTTTTATTTGGTTCTACTATTTTTAGTCTATCTTCACTTACTAACTTTAGTGCCTCTTCTTTTGAGCTTTCTACTGTTATTAATATTGTTTTTTCTGTTATCACTTTTTTTATATCTTCTGGTGAAAAATGGTCATAATGTGAATGTGTACAAAAGATATAGTCTGCATCCTTGTAAATTTTATTTATTCTAAAAGGATCAATATATATAATTTTACTTCCAGTTATTTTAATACTACTATGACATAATACTTCAACTTTATTTTCCATATCATAATCCAAGTTAGTTTTTATATCCAACTTTTTCCTTTCTTTTAAATTGTATTTTTGGTGATATTTTTATTATATCATTTTGTGTTTAAGAAATCTATAATTTTATATTTTTTAGTTTCGGTATTTTTTGTAATTTTGGTACTTCTTACTTTTTATTTTTCAACACGGCAGCATATGGTATATATTTAGTTGATAAATCAATGCTTGATTGGAATGAAAAATAGAAATTCTTATATACCAAATTGAGGGATGTTCACGGAAAAAGGATTATTAATATATTGTTTTTCTTTACACGGCGCATTCGTCGTTTCATTCAAAAGAATATATTAATAATCCTTTTGGCCTGAGTGAAAGAGGCGCAATTTTGTATATTAGAATTTCTTTTTGAATGTAATGAATAAATTGACTTATCAACTAAATATATACCATATGCTGCCGTGTTGAAAAATAAAAAGTAAGAAGTACCAAAGTTACAAAAAAATACTGAAATTTAAATTTTCTATTTTTCTAATTTTCTTTTTTGCATTTTATAAGTTATCTTACTAATTAAAGGTGTTGGCATTAACTTAGCTCCAATTTTTGCAAATTTTACGTCTATTCCCGGAATAATATAAAACTTTCCTTTTTCTAATTTATCTATAGCATATTTTGCAACCTTCATACTACTTAGTTCTCTCATATTAAATTTAACATTTGCTACTTTATTAAAGTTTGTACTTACTGGACCTGGACATAAAATACTTATTTTCACTGGTGATTTCTGCTTTTTTAATTCTTCTCTTAATGATTCTGAAAATTTTACAACATATGCTTTTGTAGCATAATATGTTGTCATTAATGGACCTGGCATAAATCCAGCAATTGAAGCAACATTTAGTATTTTTCCTTTTTGTACCTTATTCATATCTATTAAATACAATTTTGTTAAAATGTGATATGCTATAATATTTGTTTGTATCATTTTTATTTCTTTATTAAGACTAGTTTCTGTAAAGTGTCCACAATCACCAAAACCTGCATTATTAATCAAAATATCCACATTTTGTATTTTATTATGTACTTCTTTACAATTTTCTTCAATTGATAAATCAGTTACAATTATATCAATATTTATTTTATTTTTTTCTCTTAATTCTTTTGATAAATTTTGTAATTCTTGTTCATTTCTTGCAACTAATGCTAAATCATATCCTTTATCAGCCATAACTCTAGCCATATCTCTTCCTATTCCAGAAGAAGCTCCTGTTATTAATGCCTTCATATTTTTACCTCTTTATTCATAACTTTTTAAATAGTCTATATATTCTTCTAAACAAAATCCCTTTTCTTTTATAAATCTAGCATTTTCTATACCCACATACCTATAATGCCAAGGTTCATAATTAATTTTTGTTATTTTACTTTTATCAGTTGGATATCTTAATATAAATCCATAATCATAACAATGCTCCATCAGCCATTTTTGAACATCTGTATTTTCTTGATTTTTATCCAATTCTTGATATTGCTTGCTTATAATATCCATACATAATCCAGCTTCATGTTCACTAGTACCAGGATTTGTAACCCAATATGATGCTTCTTCTTTAGCCTGTTCTAGAAGATATCCTGAATTTATATAGTCTTGTACTTTATTATTATATAAAATGGTTTGATATTTATTTGTTCTATATGCCGAGCAAATTATTGGCTCTAATCCTTCATTTCTTGCATCTTGAAGCATTTGTTTTGCTGGTTCTATTATTCTTGATTCTAATTCGTAACCATTTTCTATTTCCTCTAGTTGCATTTCATATCCTTCTTTTAAAGGGTTGTCCTTATTTATCAGTATTAGATTCCAATCTGTACTACTACTATCTATTTCTTTTTTTTCTCTTTCTATTATTACTTCTATTGGTTTTTCCTCTACACTACTAGTAGGAATTGTTTCTTGCTCATCAGGAGTCATTTGTTTTTCAGTATTGTTGAAACTATATATTATTATAAATATGTCAATTATTACACATATTATAATATAATATTGAATTTTTAATTTGATGGTTCCAGAATCACTTTTAACTATCATTTTTTCTTATTATTAGTTTTTAATTCTAACATATCCTCCATTTATTGTTATATATATTTATTTTATTATATTTTTCATATTATTGCAAACTTTTATATGTTTTTTTGCCTTGGTAATTTTAACTAATATTACTAGTCAGCAATTCTATACACATAATTTCAGAAAATGCCTATATATTAATATTTAGCTGTCAACACCATGATTGTTATGCCCTATTTTCATAGATAATAAATCGAGTATACATATGTATATACTCGATTTATTTTTTATTTTTAAAATTAAATTTATTTATTACAATTCCAACTGCATGAACTATTTTCGTAGAATTTTTGTTAGCAACTTCTTTTCCTAATGCTTTTCCTCCAACTGTTAAAGCTGATACTAATGCACTAAATAAAAATTGTAAACTAAAGTTCATTCCAAATTCATCTGTTATTTTCACTGCTATTAATGCACTTATTGCTCCACTTAATACTCCACAAATATCTCCTATTACGTCTGCACAAATGTTAGCTACCCTAGGAGCATTTTTTATCAATTTAATGGAGTCTTTTGAACCTTTTATTTTTTTAGTTGCCTTTGCATGAAACTCATCTTCATTTGCAACTGTTACTGCAACACCTACAATGTCAAAAAATATTCCTATAAATATTACTAACAATAATATTAAAATTGCTAGTATTAAATTTAAATTAGATACTCCATTTGTTGATATATATGAAAATATTAAAGACAATATAAATGTAATTATAAATACTTGAACAAACCATTTTATATTCGAGTGTTCGTTACTATTTTTTCCTTCTTTCATTTTTTTTCCTTTTCTTATATTATTTTTATTAAAACAATTAAGACGGATTTTTTCCGCCTTTAAATTCGTGTTTAGATGGTCAAAGTCTAAGTAAATTTTACAGTTTAGGTCTAGTCGAATTTCTCTATTTTCCACTTAACATTACTGTTTAAGCTGTTTCCATTTAAGGAAAATATCTATTAGTTTTAATAGACACCAGATCGCCACTTAAATCTGTACCTTAATCCCTAGACTTCTATGCTTTAGTATAAGCAAACATTCTAGAAGTTTTCCTTAACATACATTTGCTCTCTACTAGTCTTTTTTGCAAATGCAATTTCATAATTTAAAAATAAAATTAATTTGGCCTAAATTTATTCTATTCTATATAAAATTAATCCCAATACCTTCACTCGAGACAGGCTACTCTATGTATTTTGTGTCTTGGCACTCACCATAGGTTTTACTTAAATATTATTATTTAAGCCTCCGCGAAACCAGGGAATCTTACATATGCCATTATATAATACCCTAATTTCTTTACTCCCTGAATACACACAAAACTGGCATTTCGCGCGCAAACAAGAAACTTCAACGATATGCCCTTTAGTGGATTTTTAGCCCCACCCTCGTAGAGTTTGTATGACTAGAATAATGCACCATCGATATATAGTATACCATTTTTGGATAAATATTCCAAATTTTGTTTAAGTTTATTTATGACATCAGAAGTTAATTTTGTAATATCAATTTCTTCATTTACTTTCATTTTCTCTTTTAATCTCGTTTTTTCTTAGTTTTTCTATTAGCTATATTAACTCCTTTATTTTGTCATATATTTCTTCATGTATTTCTTCAATTGTTCTCAAATTATTATCTTTTACACATTCTATTTCGTACCAATTATATTTTTTTGCTACATCACAAGCTGCATTATGAGCATCAATTAAATGATTTTCATTACGTTCATGTATATCTTTTTGAACTGTGTGTGTGAATTTATTTTCTCTATTTTTAATTAATTCTAATGCATTTTCAACAGGCATATTAAGGAAAAATACTTCCGTTGGTTCTGGTAATCCATATAGATTAAATTCAAAATTTTTTAACCAGTTTAAAAATTTTTCTCTTTCTTGTTCATCTTTTATTTTTCCTGCTTGATGTACCATATTAGCAGTAGTATATCTATCAGCTAATATTATTCCACCATTTTTATAATATTCTTCATATTCTTTTTTAAATGTTGCATATCTATCTACTGCATAAAAAGTAGATGCTATGTAAGGACTTATATCATTAGGATTTTCTCCAAATTCTCCACTCAAATACATTTTCACTAATGATGAACTTGGACTATCATAGTTTGGAAAACTTACTGTTTTATATTCTATTCCATCTCTAGTTAATCTTTCTTGTAATTTTTGAAATTGAGTTTGTTTACCACTTCCGTCTGTACCATCTATTACAAATAATTTTCCTTTTTTTGGTTTGTTTTTTTCCAACATTTTATTTATAGAATTTAATATATCATCTGAATTTTCTTCATACTCATCTTTTACTAAATTAAACATTGTAATTTCCTCCATTCGTTTTTTATTATACATTTTCATCTTTTTTTATTCAACATTTTTGTAGAATTTTTTAGTTTTTCTGTTACAAGATAATGATTAAAAATTAGCTATGAAAATACTTATATATTAATATTTGCAGTCAAGACCCAGATTGTTACACCCCAGATATGTTTTGACAAAATATATTAATATATAAGCATTTTCATAGCTAATTTTTAATCATTATCTTGTAATTTTTCTAGACAAATTATAAATTATATTATAAACTAAAAAATACAAGGAGGTACATATGAATAAATTATTTAACTCAGAAGTCACATCACCTAATAATCCAAAATGGGAAAATGCAATAAGCAGAAAAACTCCCTTATATACTAGAAAAAATGATATAAGAAGTGCATTTGAAAGAGATTATACAAGAATATTACATTGTAATGCTTATAGGAGATTAAAGCACAAAACGCAAGTATTCTTTTCTCCTAAAAATGACCATATATGCACTAGAATAGAACATGTAAATCATGTAGAATCTATAAGTTATACTATAGCAAATTATTTAGGTTTAAATACAGAGCTAACCAAAGCGATTGCTTCCTCTCACGATTTAGGTCACAGCCCATTTGGACATGCTGGTGAAGCCATTTTATCAAATCTTTCTCAAAGAGATTTAGGTAATTCCTTCTGGCATGAAAAAAATGGCTTAGATTTTGTAGATTATATAGAACTTTTAGAAGATAGTCAAAGATATAAACAAAATTTGAATCTTACTTATGCTGTTAGAGATGGTATTATTTCTCACTGTGGAGAAATTGATGAAAATGGTATAAAGCCTAGACAAGAATTTATTGATTTATCTGATTATAAATATCCTAATCAATTTTCACCTTATACATGGGAAGCTTGTGTAGTAAAAGTTTCAGATAAAATTTCTTACATAGGTAGAGATATAGAAGATGCTATAACTTTAGGTATTTTGGATAATCATTTACAGGAATTATATAAATTATTAAATTATGATTCTCCAGATAAAAAAATAAATAATACTATTCTTATAAATTATCTTGTGTCTGATTTATCTAGAAATTCTTCTATTGAAAAAGGTTTATGTTTTTCAGATGAAGCTTTTAATTTAATGAATAAAATAAAAAAATTCAATTATGAACATATATATCGTTCAGATAGATTAAAACCTTCTATGTCATATTTTTCACTAGTATTAACTGAAATCTACGAGACTTTAAAAAGAACTTTTGATGGTAAAAATACTTTGGTACAATTAGAAAAACTGAGTTTATATTGTCCTACTTTGGCTAACAATTTTTCTAGTTTTTTAAGTAATTATAGTAATTTAGAAAATAGAGAGGAATTAAAATTAAAAAATAAAATTATATTTAATTTAGAAAATGAATATGATTTTTATCAAAGTATATTATATTATATTTCAGGTATGACTGATAATTTTGCAATTGATGTTTATAATGAAATTATTGGCTTTTAATGCCCAATGGACGTATTATAATTATAATACGTCCACATTTTTTATTCTTATTCTTATTCTTTTTCTTTCATCCAATCTTTTCCATCTACTACTCTAGCCACAAGCATAGAGCTAACTGTATCACCAGTTACATTAAGCATTGTTGCTGGTGCATCTATTATAGTAGCTATTATTGTTAAAATAGGTAATGCTGCTACTGGATATCCCATCATCGTTATTATTAACATTTCTGAGATTGTTCCTCCTCCAATTGGTACAGCTGTTACTAATAAGTTTGCAAGTAATGCTACTCCTAAAACTCCTATAATATCACCTGCTGTTGTAAACGTTGTTCCAAATAAGCATACTAAGAACATTATTTTAAATACAGAACCTATTATAGAACCATCTTTGTGAAAGCTTGTTCCTAATGGAATTGTTGTTTCTGCTATATCTTCTGGAACTCCCATCTTTTTAGTACACTCTACATTTACTGGTATACACGCAGCACTTGAGCATGTTGCTAAAGATGTTATTGTTGAAGGCAATACATTTTTCCAAAATGCTTTTACACCTTTTGCCCCTCCTGCTATATAACTATATATTGTATACATTATTATATAGAATAATATTGCTACTATTGTATATATAATAAATGTCTTTAAATAGCCAACTGCTATTGATGCACCATAACTTCCTACCAATGATGCAAAATAACATCCTAATCCTATAGGTGCATAGTACATAATGATTTTTACAATATTTTGTACTATTTCATTAGCAGATTCTAAAAAATCTTTTACTATTTTCGCCTTTTCTCCTGCCATGTTTGTTGCAAATCCGAACATTAATGAAAATATTAGAAGTGCTACTATATTATCTTTTGATAGTAATTTGCTAAAGTCATTTACTGTTAATAAACTTACTGTTCTATCTGCAATTGAAAGTTCTTCTTCTTCCTCCTTTTCTTCTGTAACTTCTTCAAGCGATGTTCTTATTTTTTCTCCATCTTCTGCTTCTACTAAATTAGTAAAATATGTACTTATAAAGCCTACTAGCACTGCAATAATTGATGTAATAATAAAAACTACGATAACGCTTATAAGAATTTTTCCCATTCTTTTTGGGGTTTTCATTTTTGTAATTGATGTGGTAATTGTTAGAAATATGAGTGGAACTATGACGACTAATAAAAGATTTAAGAATAAATCACCGAAGTGGGCTTAGAATAGTTGCTTTTTCTTGGAATACAATTCCTACAATAGCGCCAACAATAATAGCAACTAAAAGAATTATTGTTGACTTGTAATTTGATAAAAATTTTTTCATAATACTACCTCTTTTCTAATAAGGCAACTAGAAATATAATTATATCTCTAGAATTTATGTGTTCATTATATACTATTGCATTTTTTTTTGCAATATGCACTTTTTTCTTTGCATATTTTTTATTTTTTTTTCATATAATATTATTGAACTAAAAGTATTGACAATAGCATAAATAAGAGTTATACTATATAAGTACATCGCGGAGTGGAGCAGTTGGCAGCTCGTTGGGCTCATAACCCAAAGGTCGGTAGTTCGAGTCTACCCTCCGCAACCAAATCGTTTAAAAACAAACTACTACTATTTCGTAGGTGGGTTTGCAATATTGAGTTATATAAATAAGAGTTAGATTAAATTCTAACTTTTATTTTTTTGTAAGTAAAATATTAATGTAAAGGAAAATTACTATTTCTTTCATATTCAACAAAGAGGAGATATATGATGAAAATTATTGAAATTAAACAAGAGTTAAATGATACATCATTTGAACAAGAGCTTTTTGATATAAGTAAATTATCAAGACATATTATTTCTATGTTAGATATTGCAGAAGAAATCAATTACAATAATTATAAATATATCTCATCTTTGACTCCTAAAATATTGAAAATGTTAGATATTATAGATTTTATTTTAGGAAAGGAGATGTTAGAAGATGTTAAATACAAAGCAAAACTTAATGAATAGAAAGATTACAGAGGCACTAAAAGAAATAATAACAGGTACTGACCCAATGTTGTTTTTAGAGGTATATCAAATATTAGAGATACATCTAGCAATATAATTGATACAATAAATATGGAAAGTTTTACAAATGAAAAAATAAAAACATTGTATGAACTAGCAGAGATATGCAGTTTTACAATAGACAAAATATATAGTTTAATAGTTGAAATAGAATAGAGAGGAGCTTTAAATATGAAAAGAATTAAAAATGTAATTGAATTACAAGAAGTACCAATAGAAGAATTTATACATATATCAAAACAAATGAAATCACCAATCATTACTATTACAGATGAACTATCAGCAACAGCATTTAATTATGTAGTAGCAGTTGCAGATAAATTAAGGTTAGTATTTTTTATAGTTAAAGGTACTAGGAAATTAGCATTTATAAATGATTTTAAAGTTGCAGAGAAAATATGCAATATATTACAAGTAAAAAGACATGGTAGTTTAGAGAAAATTTAATGTATTTGAAAATATTTATACATTAGAAATTACTTGACATATTTTAAAACTTCTATACTAAAAATAATATGTGAAAATATCAATATAAAAATTTAAAAATGAGGAAAATTAGTAAGAGCAGCAATCCTCAGCCCCTACTTTATTATTTATATAATTTATAGGACATTTTAATCACGATTAGTTTTAAGGTAATTTAAGGAACATAAGAATATAATTTGCCATAGCCATAAATAAAATCACAAGAAATATAAAATTTGTAATTTTATGTAAAATATTGTATAATTGAATTAAGTACGAGTAGTATTTCGTATGTATAGGTACTAATTACAATAATCAATTTAAGGAGGACTTACTATGAAAAAAGAAGTAACAATTGTACCAAAGGACAAATGTCCATTAGATATTTTGGCAGAGATGGGCGACCGGACAAAGAATGCGTGGATATTTCTTCATTACGGGGCAGTTAATAAATTAGAAGAAACTTGCAACGAATATAAAGAATTAGCCCACAGTATCATACTGAGATGGAATGCACCAAGTACATCTATTACTATTGAAACAGAAGAATTTAGTACATGGCAGCAGGTGTGTTTCATTGAATCCGATTACATTGCATTCAAGTTCAGACATTTTGACCCCGAGGAAATATTTTTCCTTAAAATGGACGAGTGATTTGTCTTATCTTTTCCCCCTATCTCTATGTAGAAAGGGGGTTCTTTGTATTAAATATTAATCTAAAATCATTGTTTGTAAAGGTATACCTTTACAAACATTAAAAATATAGTTAATATCGTGTTTATAAAGGTTGGTAAAACAATTTACAAATATTTGTAAATTAGCCTTGACATTTACAAACAGAGCATTTATACTGGTAAAGTTTTAGATATGGACTTACTAGGTACAAGATTACACAAAGATTTATTAGGAACATTTGTAGCAGATTTAGTATTACAGATTTTATCATATAATGCAGAGAATGAAAGAACTAATATAAGAAAAAGGCAACAGGAGGTAGAAATACCAAGAGCAGTCTGGTCAACTGCTCTTTTTTTTTAATAAAAAAAGAGACATGTGGTCAACATATCTCATATAAACTTCTGTGTTGCTTTCGACATACAACTTTGCTAGCTAATGTTATTATAACATCTTTTCAGATATATGACAAATATTTTGGTAAAATTTAGTTTTTTAAAATTATGTGACTCCTACATCACATATCAAAACTAATGTCTGGCTACACATAACCTATTATTATAATAGCATCCATTTTATTATATGTCAAATTTTTTTGAAAATTCACAGAAATAAAGATTAAATTTTTTTATTTTTCTATTACATTATGAGGATCATTTTTAAGAATTTGTTCATCTTCAAATTCATCACATCTTTCTCCTCCAATAATTTCTCCTGTTGTACTATCCACATAATATGTATAAGCATCATATTTATTATAACCATCATAATAAATAACTACGCACCAAACTTTTCTTACTCTCTCTTCGGTTTTATATATAACCGCATCAGATTTTAACTTGTAAGTATTATCACCTGTTTTTTCCATATTTAAAGTTCCATTTTCATATTCTTCTTTAAAATTTTCTCTTAAATATACATTTTCATTCATTTGTCTAATTCTAATTCCTGCTTTAGTATCTTTTATTTTTTTTACTTTTTCTATTTGATTGTCTTTCTCTATTGCAATTTTTATAGCATCTTCTTTAGATATTTTTTGTTCATTATTTTCATAATTATTTGAACTAATGCTTAATGAATACAAACCATTTATAGTTGGTATCCAACCTATACTAATTCTTTCTGCTGGATTAATTAATTCACCATACTTTTTATAAAAATCAGCATACCAAATATAAGCTTGTTCTTCTGGTTCTGCATTTCTTTTTAAACTAACTAATTCATATTCTCCTGTGTCATTTTCTAGTTTATATTTCTCTAGCAGTTCTCTTGCTACTTTTCTAGCCTCTTCTCTTGTGATTCCATAATTATATGGAATTGTATATTGCCAAGTCGGAATATTAATTGACTCAATTTTTCCACTTTCTGCATTTATTCTTATTCCAACTTTTTCAGAACTTACAAGCCAAACATTTTCATTTTCTAAAAAATCTTTTGATAATTGTAAATTTTTAATTTCTTGCTCATCAAATCCAATTTTCTTTAAATAACTATTTCCTATTTCTTTTGCCTTTTCCTCAGATATACATTTTGCTTTTTCCTCTTCAGTTATGTTTTGTGAAATACTATAACCTTCAGGTTTTTTCCAAATTTGTTCAATAGCATTTTCCGTTGCATATACTAGTCCTCCTGTAATACTTGTTGCTAATACAAAAGTAGCAACTAATTTTGGTAAATTTCTTTTTGGCATTTTTATATCCTCCTCACTAAATTTTGATACTGCTATTTTCATTTGTGCTTTTGATATAATTTTGTTAGTTATATTATTGTCAATCATAATTGTACCCCCTTTTTTCTAAATATCTTTTTATTTTATTTCTTATTCTAAACAGTCTGGATTTTACTTTGTTTTCTGATATATTTAATATATTTGCAATATCTTTCATTGACCTAGAATTATAATAGTATAAGGTAAAAATGTTTTTATCTTCTTTTTTCATATCATTTACCAATAACATGATTGCTTTTTCTCTTTGAGTACTTTCTACTTTTGTTTCTATGTCTTCAGTTTCAAATAAACTATTTTCATAATTTGTTATATCTGTAGTATTATTTTTATTTCTAATTTTTTTATTATAAAGATTTTTAGTAATGCCTACCAAATATGATGACATTTCTTTATCTATATCTAATTTTTCTCGGTTTTTCCACACTGCTAAAAATACATCAGAGATTATTTCTTCTATATCTTCATTTGCTAGATTTGAGTTTTTATTTTTTATAATAGTATATATATAAGGTGTATAATTTTGCATTATATTTTCTATATTTAATTCATTATTTTGTATATAATCTTTTATTAAATTTTTTACTTTCATTTCTGTTTTAAATACTCTCCTAAAATACTTACATTTATATATTACCATCTTTTTTCAAAAGGTTACTTTTAATTTGTCTTTTTTGCCAAACTATGGTATACTATTTAATATATTTTTATATGTATAACTTTTTAATCTTTAAGGAGGATATAATGGAAGAGTGTACAATTAATAAACTATATGACTTAACCCAAACTATTGCTTACAAAATTTTTGAAGGATGTATTTATCCATGGGAAGTACTACCTAAGATAAGTTCATTTATAATAGAATTAGGAAATTCTTTAGATACTAATGAATATAAAAAAATTGCAGATGATATATGGGTTGCCAATTCTGCTGATATTGCTCCAACAGCATATATTAAAGGACCAGCTATAATAGGAAAAAATGCTCAAGTTAGACATTGTGCTTTTATAAGAGGTAATGCAATTGTTGGAGAAAATGCAGTTGTTGGTAATTCAACTGAATTAAAAAATGTTATTTTATTTAACAACGTTCAAGTACCTCATTATAACTATGTTGGAGATTCTATTTTAGGATATAAAGCTCATATGGGAGCAGGCTCTATTACGTCAAATGTTAAATCTGATAAAAAATTAGTTATTATAAAAGGCAATTCATATACAATAGAAACTAACTTAAAAAAGGTAGGTGCTATGCTAGGTGATGAAGTTGAAGTTGGTTGCAACTCAGTTTTAAATCCTGGTACTATTATTGGAAAAAATTCTAATATTTATCCATTATCTAGTGTTCGTGGAGTAGTCTCACCTAATAGTATCTATAAAAATCAAAATGAAATTGTTGAAAAATATACTTAATTTTTAAATATAAAACCTACTAAAATTATATTTTAGTAGGTTTTATTTGTTCTAAACTTCTTTTGGCTAACATTTCGTATTTTAATTTTTTATCTTTTATTCTATCTTCAGAAATTGGTGGTAATATTCCAAAATTAGCATTCATCGGTTGAAAATTTTTATTAGGTGTAGATATATATTTTGATAATGCACCTATCATTGTATATTCTGAAAATATATTTTTATAGTTGTCTTCCTCGCTATTAATATTAGCATTTAGCCCAACTACAAGTCCTGAACCTATTGATTCTACATACCCTTCAACACCTGTTATTTGCCCTGCAAAATATATATTATGATTTGTTTTTAATCTATATGTTTCGTCCAACAATTCACTGGAATTTATATATGTATTTCTATGCATTACACCATATTTTACAAATTCTGCATTTTGTAATCCTGGTATCATACTAAATACTCTTTTTTGTTCTGCAAATTTTAAATTTGTTTGAAATCCAACTAAGTTATACATACTTGCTTGTTTATCATCTTGTCTTAGTTGCACAATAGCATATGGTCGTTTTATGGTTCTAGGATCATCAAATCCAACTGGTTTTAATGGTCCAAACCTTAATGTATCTACTCCCCTTTTTGCCATAATCTCTATTGGCATACATCCCTCAAAAATTTCTTTCTTTTCAAAATCATGTAAAGTTACTACATCAGCTTCAATTAGTTCATTGCAAAATGTTTCATATTCTTCTTTACTCATAGGCAAATTAATATAACTATCTGCCTGTTCCTCTAATCTTTTTTTCCATTGTTCTACTGTTTCATCTTTCTTTTTTTCTTGACTATATCTATCTCCATAAAAAGCTATATTAAAGTCTATACTTTCTTTTGTAACTATAGGAGCTGCAGCATCATAAAAATATAGTTTATCTTGTCCCGTTATTTCTTGTATAGACTTAGATAAATTGTCTAAGGTTAATGGACCTGTAGCAATAATTACTGTACCATTTTTTGCTATATCTTTTATATCTGTTACTTCTTCATGTATTATTTCAATTAATTGATTTCTTTGTATCTCCTCTGTTACTTTTTTAGCAAAGTTTTCTCTATCTACTGCTAATGCTTGTCCTGCTGGTACGCTAGTTTCATCCGCTATTTTTATTAATAATGAATCTAATCTTCTTAATTCTTCTTTTAATAAACCACATGCATTTGTTAATAAATTAGATTTAAACGAATTGCTACAAACAATTTCTGCTAAATTAGGATTTGTATGTGCTGGAGAATATTTAATTGGTTTCATTTCGTACAATTTTACAGGTATCCCCCTTTTAGTAACCTGATATGCTGCTTCACAACCTGCAAGTCCAGCACCTATTATAGTTATATAATTATTCATATTTTTCCCTTTCATTATATTTAGCTATAAAAATTTACATTATTCAAATAGTTGCATCATTTCTTCTTTAGTTAATGTATTAATAAATGACATTTTCGTACTTAACATGTTATCAATTAAAACTGCCTTTTTTTGTTGCAATTCATATATTTTTTCTTCTATAGAATTTTTTGTAATTAATTTATATACCTGAACATTATTTTTTTGACCGATTCTATATGCTCTATCTGTTGCTTGATTTTCTGCTGACAAATTCCACCATGGATCATAATGTATTACCATATCTGCACCAGTAAGATTTAAACCTGTTCCTCCTGCCTTTAGTGAAATTAAAAATACTTTTATATCTTCATTTTCATTAAATTCATCTACCAAATCTATTCTTTCATCAACCTTTGTACTTCCTGTTAATTTAAAGTATTTAATTTTTTTCTCTTTTAGTTGATTTTCAATTATTAAAAGCATTGATGTATAACTAGAAAATAACAATATTCTATGTCCACTTTTTATAGCATCATCTAGTATTTCCATACATTGTTCTAGTTTACTACTAGTTTCTTGGTAATTATCTATAAATAAACTAGGATGACAGCATATTTGTCTTAATCTTGTTAGTACTGATAGGATTTTTATATGGCTTTTTTCAAATCCCTTAATATCTATTTGTTCAGCTATTTCCGTTTTTGCTTGTGCTAAATATGTTAAATATATTTTCTGTTGTTCTTCTCCCATCTCATTTTCTAATACTGTTACTGTTTTTTCTGGAAGTTCTTTTAATACGTCTTTTTTATTTCTTCTTAATATAAAAGGTTCTATCATCATTTTTAATTTGTTCATTGCTTGTTCATTATTGTCTTTAACTATTGGAACTTCATACAATGATTTAAATCTTCTATACGAAAATAAATAATCTGGCATAATAAAATCAAATATTGACCACATTTCTGCAAGTGAATTTTCTATTGGTGTTCCAGTTAAAGCATATCTCGTATCAGCTTTTATTTGTTTAATAGCTTTTGCATTTTGAGTATTACTGTTTTTTAAATATTGAGCCTCATCTGCAATAATAAATCTAAAACAATAGTCTTTCTCTGCATATAAATCTATATCCCTTTTTAACAAATCATATGAAGTTATAACTAAATCGTAATTATCAATTTCTTGTATTTGTTTTTTTCTTTCTGATAAAGTTCCTCTTATTACTAATGTTTGCAATCCATTAGCAAATTTTTCTGCTTCGTTTTTCCAGTTTAAACTTAAAGAACTAGGAGAAACCACTAAACTTGCTCTTTTATTTTCTTCATTTCTTTCTGCATAATCTACTATAATTGATAACATTTGAATTGTTTTTCCGAAGTCCCATATCATCTGCTAAAATGCCACCAAATTTATAGAAATCTAAAGTTTTCAGCCATTTAAAACCGGGTTTTTTGATAATATCTTAACACATTTTCTAAACATTTTGGTATTTGCAAATCTTGTTCTAATCTATCTTTGTCCAATTCATCTACAACTGATTTATATTGATCATTTTTAATTATTTGTGTTCCCTTTACTTCTTTTAACAATTTATTTAAATACAGACTTCTATATACTGGTAATGTTAGTGTTCCACCTTCTATTTTTTTATTATCAATGTCCAATCCTGTTACTAATTTATCTAAAAATTCTATCTCTGTGCTATTTTCTAGTTCTAAAAAACTTCCATCTTTTAATCTATAATATTTTTTCTTTAGCGTATATTCTTCCATAATATTTTTTAATTCTTTTAAATCTATATCTAAACTTGTTAAATCTATAGACAATAAATTACTTTCTACTTTTACACCTATATTTCCCATTTTAGGTTGCTTTACTTGTTTGCTTTTGAAATTTTCAGTTACCATTACTTCAAATTTTTGCATATAGTAATTTATATCTTGTGTTAAAAATTCATATATTTTATCATTATCTGTAAGAATAAAACTTAAATCTTGAGTATTCAACATGAATCCTGTTTTTCGAAAAACTGATAGTGCTTTTGTTTCTTTTACCATATTTCTAGGAAAATCTATTTTGACTTTTTCATCTAATGGATTAAATTCTTCATTTTCATAGAAAAATTTTACTTGTGCTATTAAAAAATCATTTGAATCAAAATCTAAAAATACTTTGACTCCTAATTCTTTTGGTTTGTACTTTTCTAATTGTTTCTGTAATTCGTCTTCTATTTTTATTGCATCTTTTACTTTGGGTAATACTATTGAAAATAATTGATTCATGTCATTCTTTTGAAAAATAATTTCTGTTATATAATTTTGTCTAAATAATTCTAATAGTTTTAAATTTGAATTTTCAAATTTTTTTGTACATCTATATAATTTGGTTTCATCTAAAATGTACTTATAATTTTTTCCTTTTATAATAGAATAACCATATATTTCTGTTTTTGGTTTAATCTTGTATTGTTCTTCATTTACTTTTTCTAATTGAAATTCTATATTTGGTTGTTCTTCAGTTAGCTCTACTAGTTCTGTAGTATAATCTCTTTGAAAGTTTATTTTTTGTCCCTTCAATATGTCAAATAATTCGTCTAATCCACTATTGCTTAGAACTATGCTTGATTCACTTAGTGCTTTTCCATAATATCTATAATTCATATTAGAATTTGAATTTGCATATTTTATAATTTCTGCATATTTTAACACAAATTCTAATAATTGTTTGCTATTATTAGAGAACATTTCGTTTTTATGTATAAATTGCAATTTTTCTCCATATTTATAAAATTCACCATTTAGCATTCTTGTATAGAATTCTGACAAATTTTTTAATTTATATTTCTTTTTATTACCTATTTTAAATTCTACTTTTATATCTCCATTAAATTTATCATATAAAATTTTAGGTTCTAGTTCTATATTTCCTTTATCTTTAATCTCTGCTTGTTGATTATCTATTTCATCAATTTCTTCTTTATAAAAAGCATTTATCATTTGCTTAAAACTTCTATATTGACTTTGTTCTTGGTTTGTATTTACCATTAAATGAGTGTTTTCTTTATCATATTCATTTTTATATCTATCGTCTTCTAAAAATACCATTAATGTTGCTAAAGTGTGCTTACATACACCATAATGAGTTTGGTAATCTTGGCAACTACAACTAATGTCTTGTACTTCCCCTTCCTTTATATTTATATAAGTTCTATAATTTTCTCCTCCATGAACTAACCCCATTATTTCTAAGTTGAATGGATTTTCATATTCTACATTTAGAATTTTTGCTCTTTCAAAATCTTTATATTCCTTTGCTCGTTGAACTCTTCTTTCACCTGCATCTTCATACAAACTATCAATTATATTTTTACTAATAAGCATCTTTCTTCTCCTCTACTTAGCAAAGTATTATATAACAAGTTCGTACTTTTTGCAATAATAATACACTTTTTAGTTTCGGTATTTTTTTTAACTTTGGCATTTCTTACTTTTTATTCTACAACACCGCAGCATATAGTATATATTTAGTTGATAAATCAATGCTTGATTGGAATGAAAAATAGAAATTCTTATATACAAAATTGAGGGATGTTCACGGAAAAAGGATTATTAATATATTCCCTCGGCTTGATACATGACTTAGAAATTCTAAATAAAATCAATCAGCGCCCTCGTGAGGCGAGATTCCCTAATTGATTTTATTTAGAATTTCTACAGTCATTCCACGGCGCATTCGTCGTTTCATTCAAAAGAATATATTAATAATCATTTTGGCCTGAGTGAAAGCGGCTCAATTTTGTATATTAGAATTTCTTTTTGAATGTAATGAACAAATTGATTTATCAACTAAATATATACTATATGCTGCGATGTTATAGAATAAAAAGTAAGAAATACTAAAGTTACAAAAAAATACCGAAACTTATAAATTTTTACATTTGACAAAACGCCTTTTTCCGTATAAAATTAACTTGATTGTTTTACTAAGTTCATGTACAGAAAGGAAGTTTTTATAATGAGTAATACATTACATGTTGGATTAGATGTTGGTTCAACTACTGTAAAAATTATAGTTATGGATGAAAATAAAAATACAATATATAAAGATTATAAGAGACATTACTCAGATACCAAAAATACAGTATGCAATGTTTTAGAAAATTTACTTTTGAAATTTCCATTACAATCTTTTACATTAGCACTTACTGGTTCTGGAGCTATGTCTGCTGCCAAATTTTTAGGAGTAAATTTTATACAAGAAGTTGTATCTTGTAAACGTGCTGTTGAAAAATATATTCCTAGAACTGACGTTGTCATAGAATTAGGTGGTGAAGATGCAAAAATTATTTATTTTGACCAATCTATAGAACAACGTATGAATGGTACTTGTGCTGGTGGTACTGGGGCATTTCTAGATCAAATGGCTTCTCTTTTACACACAGATACAGCTGGTCTTAATGAGCTTGCAAAAGGATATAAAACAATTTATCCTATAGCTTCTCGTTGTGGAGTTTTTGCAAAAACTGATATACAACCATTAATTAATGATGGTGCTGCAAAAGAAGATATTGCTGCTTCTATATTTCAAGCAGTAGTAAATCAAACAATTAGTGGCTTAGCTTGTGGTAGACCTATTAGAGGAAATGTTGCATTTTTAGGTGGCCCTTTAAATTACTTATCTGAATTAAGGACAAGATTTATTGAAACTCTTAACTTAACAGATGATGAAATAATAGTACCTGAAGAAGCCCACTTATTAGTAGCAAAAGGAGCTGCCTTAGATTCTATCAATTCAGAAATTATTCAAGCAAATGAATTAGAACAAAAAATAGAAAATTTAAAAAAATCACAAGATAATACTACATATCCTTTAGATCCTTTATTTAAAAATAATGATGAATATATAAAATTTAAAGAAAGACATGAAAAAGCCAAAGTAGAAAGAAATTCTATAGAAAATTATGAGGGTGATTGTTATTTAGGAATTGATGCTGGCTCTACAACTACTAAATTAGTTTTAATAGATAAAGATGGAAAATTACTTTATTCATTATATGGAAATAATGAAGGTAATCCATTACAAAGTGTTATGAATATGTTAAGAAAACTTTATGAAATTATGCCAGCAAAAGCTATTCTTAGATACAGTGGCGTTACTGGATATGGAGAAAAATTAATTCAAACAGCATTAAATGTTGATTTAAATGAAATAGAAACAATAGCTCACTATACTGCTGCAAAAACTTTTGAGCCAGATGTTACCTCAATAATAGATATTGGTGGCCAAGATATGAAATATATCAGACTGAAAAATGGTTCCATCGATAATATTATGTTAAATGAGGCCTGTTCTTCTGGATGTGGTTCTTTTATAGAAACATTTAGTAAAAGTTTAAATTTAGAAATTTCTGAATTTGTAAAAGAAGCTATACAAAGCAAAAGACCTGTTGATTTAGGTTCTAGATGTACTGTATTTATGAATTCAAAAATTAAACAAGCTCAAAAAGAAGGATATAGTGTAGGAGATATTTCAAGTGGTTTATCATATTCTGTTATAAAAAATGCAATTCAAAAAGTTATGAAAGTAAGAGATGTTGAAACTCTTGGTCAGCATATAGTTGTACAAGGTGGTACTTTTTATAATGATGCAGTTTTAAGAGCTTTTGAACTTATTGTTGGAAAAAATGTAATTAGACCTGATATTTCTGGTTTAATGGGTGCTTATGGTATGGCTCTTTTATCTAAAGAACAATATGAAGCTAACTTAGATATGGAGCATGTATCTGCTATTTTAAAATCAGATGAGTTGGACAAATTAAAAATTAAAGTCACACACACACGTTGTAATAATTGTGAAAATCATTGTAAATTAACTATAAATAAATTTAGCAATGGTGCAACACATATTTCAGGAAATCGTTGTGAAAAAGGTGCAGGAATTGTTAATAAATCAAAAAATCTTCCTAATCTAGTACAGTTTAAATATGAGAGATTATTTAACTATACTCCATTAGAAGAGCAATTTGCAGTTAGAGGAACTATTGGTATTCCTAGAGTTTTAAATATGTACGAGGACTATCCATTTTGGTTTACTTTCTTTACATCATTAGGATTTAGAGTTATCATTTCAGAAAAAAGTACTCGTAGTACATATGAAAAAGGAATGGAATCTATGCCTTCTGAATCAGTTTGCTACCCTGCAAAACTTTCTCATGGTCATATAGAAAGCCTAATAGAACAAGGAATTAAAACAATATTTTATCCTTGTATGCCATATTCTAGAAAAGAATATGAAAAAGCAGACAATCACTATAATTGCCCTATAGTTATTTCATATTCAGAAGTTTTAAAAAATAATGTAGAAGAACTAAAAAAAGACAATATTAAATTTATAAATCCATTCTTACCTTTTGATAAGAAAAATTTAGTTAAAAAAATATTAGAATTAGATGAGTTTAAAGAATACAATTTTACTAAAGCTGAACTTTCTGAAGCTGTAGATAAAGCTGAAGCCGAATATCAAAAATGTAAAAAAGATATTAGAGATAAAGGTGCTGAAACTGTAAAATATATTGAAGAAAATAATTTAAAAGGTATTGTATTAGCAGGAAGACCATATCACGTTGATCCTGAAATAAATCATGGTATTGATACTTTAATTACTTCTTTAGGTCTATGTGTTTTAACTGAAGACAGTATTTCAGATAAGGCAGAAGCTAAAAGACCTATTAGAGTTGTAGATCAATGGGTATTCCATGCTAGACTATATGCAGCAGCAGAATTTGTTGGAAAACATGATAACTTAGAATTAATACAATTAAACTCATTTGGATGTGGTGTAGATGCAGTAACTACAGACCAAGTGGAAGAAATACTATCTAGCTTTAATAAAATGTACACTCTAATAAAAATAGATGAAGTAAATAATTTAGGAGCTGTAAGAATTCGTATTCGTTCTCTACTTGCTAGTATGAAAAAACGTGAACAAGAAAAACAGCAAGAAAGGGGTAATGGAGATTACAGTCTTAATAAAAAAATATTTACTAAAGAAATGAAAAAAGATTATACAATTTTATTCCCTCAAATGGCACCAATTCATTTTGAATTATTAGAAGCTGCTGTTAAATCTGTGGGATATAATGTAGAATTATTAAGAAACTGCACTCAAAAAACAGTCGAAACTGGATTAAAATACGTAAATAATGATGCTTGCTATCCCTCTATATTAGTAACAGGTCAGATGATTGAAGCATTACAATCTGGAAAATATGATTTAAATAAAACTGCTTTAATTATGTCTCAAACAGGTGGTGGATGTAGAGCTACAAACTATATAGGTTTTATTAGAAAAGCTCTTAAAGATGCTGGTTATCCAAATATTCCAGTAATATCTCTTAACTTTGTTGGAATGGAAAAGATGCCTGGCTTTAAATTAACAGTTCCATTAATCGATAAATTAATGAAAACCGTTGTATATGCAGATTTATTACAAAAAATGCTTACCAAAAATAGAGCTTATGAAATACATAAAGGTGAAACTCAAAAATTATTTGACTCATGGATGGAAAAGTGCAAAAAACTTTTACAAAAAGCTTCAAATAAAGAATTTAAACAAAGTATTTATGACATTGTAAATGATTTTGAAAAAATAGAATTAGATACTTCTATTGAAAAGCCTAAAGTTGGAATTGTAGGAGAAGTATTAATTAAATATCATCCTTTTGGAAATAATTATGTTGCGGATTTATTAGAAAAAGAAGGTGCAGAAGTAATTCTTCCAGATTTTATGGGATTTGTCAAATTTATGGCTACACATAGAATTACATTTAACAAATTACTAAATACAAATAAAACTTCTGCAAAGATAAGTAAAGTAGCAATTAAAATTGTAGACATACTTGAAAAAGATTTAAAACTTGCTTTAACAAATTCTAAAAAAGGATATTTACAACCTTGTGATATTTGGCACTTAGAAGATAAAGTAAAAGATGTTTTGTCAATTGGAAATCAAACTGGAGAAGGTTGGTTCTTAACTGCTGAAATGATTGAATATATCGAAAATGATATACCAAATATAATTTGTGTTCAACCTTTCGCTTGTTTACCTAACCATGTAGTTGGAAAAGGTGTCATTAAAACAATTAGAGAAAAATATCCTTATGCAAATATTTCTCCCGTAGATTATGATCCTGGAGCTAGTGAAGCAAATCAGGCAAATAGAATTAAATTACTTATGACTGTTGCTAAAGATAATTTACAAACCAAGAAAAATAGAATTAAAGCAATTGATAAAGAGAATGTACCTAAAACGAGGATTTTGTCATGAAAAAGAATTATTATGAATTATTAGAAGTAGATAAAAAAGCTTCTCCTGAAGTAATTGAAAAAGCATATAAAACTCTTGTTAAAAAATATCATCCTGATTTGCAGCAAGGTGAATTAAAGTCTAATTACGAGGAAATTTTAAAACACATAAATGAAGCTTATGAAACCTTATCAGATGCTACTAAAAGAGCAGCTTATGACATGACTCTTCCAAAAGATAATACTTATAAAACTTCATCTTATAATTCTCAAGAGAAAAAAACTTATACATACACTCCTCCTAAATCAGAAAATACAACTGTAAAACAAAATGTTGCAAATCAAAAAAGATATACTGAAAATATTAATAACTCAAATGCACAAAATCAAAAGAATCATTCTGAAAATATAGACAGAAATCAATATATCGAATATCAGAAAAGATATAATGAAGAAATTCAAAAAGCTGTGAATAAAGCTTATCATGATGCTTATATTCAAGATTTAAAAAGAAGAGGTTTTAAAATAAAATATAAAAAGACAAAAAAAGATTATATAACTATATTTATAAGCATTATAATAACAATTTTTATATTGTTCATCTTATGGCAAATTCCATTTATACGAAATTATATACTAAATATATATTATAATAACCCAATAATATATAATACCTTTAAAATCATATCAAATATCTTTAAAACCTAATTATAAGATATCCTGAAATAAGAAGAGAACTCATTTCATTATCAAAAAAATAGAAATCCTTTATCTGGATTTCTATTTTTATTTAAAATATTATTTTAATTTTTCATTTAACCAGTCCAACAATCCTTCTGGCATTTTTGATAAAGTGTCTTCTTGTGTATCACTACTATAACCACAATATTGCTTTTGTTCTAATGCTACTACTATATCGACATCTCGATATTCAATTTCAATTTCTCTAGCTATTTTTAAATTTACTTGTTCTCCTTCACTTAATGGTTTTAAGCTAGATATAAATGTTTCTAATTGATTTTTTTCTTCATCTGTAAGTTCTATTTCTTTTTTTTGTATTGCAGTTCCTGCATATTGTGTAATTGTAACAATTTTTGTATTTTCACTTTGAGCTGATTTTTTATTTGTTAATAACCAATCTGGATGTGCTTTTGCTATATCTTCACTTTTACTTGCTGCTATATGTCTTTGTATCATAAGTATATCTGTTGTATCTATTTTTCCATCACTATTTACATCTAATAAGTAATATAATTCATCTAATATTGTCCATTCTTGATGTTCTTCTGCTATCTTGTCATCCTTTGATGCCGCAATATTTCTTAATGCTATTAATAAATCTACCGCATCAACAACACTATCTAGATTATAATCTCCTTTTTCTGCATCTTTTAATTCTTCATGTTTTGATGAATCTATTACATTAATTGCTTTATATGCTGTTTTTCCATTGGCTGTTGTTACTATTATTACTACTTGCCCTTCTCCTTTTATTGTTACTTTTCCATTTTCATCCACTGTTGCTACATCTTCATCACTGCTTGTAAATGTTACTTCTGTGTTTTTATTACTATTTTCTGGTTCTATATCATATTCTATTGTAATTTCTTTTGTTTCTAATATATTTACTGTTACTTTTGGTTTTTCTATTGTTATACTTTGTGGTTCTATTTCTTTTGGTGATGAATTTTCAACTATAACCTTTATTGTTTTCTGTGTTCCATCTTCTGTTTCTATTACTATTATTGTTTCTCCTGTTCCTATTGCTTCAATATTTCCATTTTCATCTACTTTAGCTATATCTTCTTCTAAGCTCTCATATACAACCATTTGATTTGAAGTTGTAACATTTCCTTCTGCATCCACTGATTCTATTTTTACTGTTATTTTATCATTTTTGTTTCCATTCATATCTAGTTTTATTTCTTCTTTGTCTACCACTATTCTAGTTTCTCCTACTGTTGTATTTTTTACAGTAACTTTACATTTTGCCTCTACTTGAGTATTAGTACTTTCATCTGAAGCTTTAGCTATAATCTCTGCTTGTCCTACTTTTTTAGCTGTTACTTCACCATTCTCATTTACTTCTACTACCTCTTCATTAGAACTTTCCCATTGTATTTTTGTTCCCTCTGGCATTGATATCAGTGTTGCGTTTATTTTTTTTGTTAGGTTTGTTGTATCTTTTAAATCAAATGTCATTTCATGTTCTTCTATATCGATTCTTGGCATTGTTGGATTTGCAATAATTTCTGGACCCGTTAATTTTACACCTTTTTCAAGTTTTGTTGATGTTCCTGTTGCATCATATATTTCTGTGCCATCAAATGTTTTGTTTTTATTTATTGATAATTTTCCTTTGTCTTCTGCTGTTATTGTATATTTATATACAATCTTACATTCTTTTTCTGAATAAGAATCAAATGTAAATTTCTTAGTTTTTCCTGATCCAAAATGTGCTTTCAATACTGGTGCTGTCTTTGCTACTATTGGAATTTTATTCTTTGCTGTATATACTGGCTCATCAAATGTTACTTGTATTTTTACTTCTTGTCCTACATCATATGTTCCTGCTTCTGAAATTGTTTCTATTGTTTTTACTGTTGGTCCATCATTATCTATTTCTATCCCTTCTACTCCAGTAATACTATCTATTTTCGTCAATTCTGTTGGTATTCCTGATTTATTATATACTACTCCTTTAAAGTTATTTCCTTCTGCTACTGATATCTTTCCTTTATCTTCTTTTTTTATCTTATAACTATATACTATATTTGAACCACTTGATGATTCAAATTTCATTTCCCTTGCTTCATTACTTTCACCAAATTTTATTAGTAATTTTGGTGCAGAATTTTTATCAACTGCTGTTTTTTCTTTTGTTCCAAATATTGCTTTGTCAAAACTTACCTTTATTTGAATCTTCTGTCCTTTTCTATATGTTCCAGCTTTAGGAGATGTTAATGTTGCTGATGTTATTTTTGCTGCTTCTTCATCTTTTTCATCTTCTTCTGGTTTTTCATCTTCTCCTGGTTTTTTATCTCCACCACCAGAGCCCCCTCCTGAACCTGAGCCTCCTCCTGAGCCTGAGCCTCCTCCTGAGCCTGAACCTCCTCCTGAGCCTGAACCTCCTCCTGAGCCACTTCCAGGATCTCCACTTGGACCTCCACCTGATGGATCACTTCCTGTTCCTCCACCTTCAACTAATTTGCCATTCTCTTTATCATATACATCATCAATACTTCCATCTAATGTTGAACCTAATAGATTAGGAAGATCTTCCTTTATTTCTCCATCACTATTTAATGCCATTTTGCCTAATGTTTCATGAACATCTCTCCATGTTCCACTTATTCCTAATGATTTTTGTGCCATTTCTACCCAAAAATTAAAATATTCATCATTTACATTATCTACTTCGTGTGGCCAAAAATTTGTAACATTTTGTATATACCATGAATCTCGTTCATTTTTATAAGCCACCCAATCTTGATATATTTTAAGATCTCTTTCAAAATCTGACTTAATATCTTCTTTTGCATCACTTATAGCTTTTGTAGCTTCAGGAGTATTCACTCCTGATTCGCCTTGGAAATAAAATTTTCTTGAAATTACATCTTCTTTCTTAAACGTATATTTAGCATACGCATATCTACCACTTGCATCTACATCAACTGATGCACTAAGTTCTGGTTCAATTTCACCACCATATTCTGGTCTTTCTTGTTCTGTATACATCTCAAAAATTTTATCTAAATCATTTGGTTCATCAGTGTCCTCTATATGTATAGTCTTATATTCTCCATTAAAATTTAAGCCTGAATAAAATCCCTTTACATTTTCTTCACTATAGCCAAATCCAAATTTTAACAAAAAAGTTTGTAATTGCTTTTTACTTCTTAAATCCTCTTCGCTATCTTGATTTTCAACTTCATGCCCCTCAACAAGTTGTACAGCGCTGCTTCCACCTATATCAGCAGTATATGTATTTCTTTCAACTTGTCCTAACAGACTGCCTTGTTCTATTGACCCCTCTTCTACAAAATTATCATTTGATTTTATAAATTGCCATCCTACCACTCCACCAATGATTATAACCATTACAGATGAAATTATAATAATTTTCTTTTTCCCTTTATTCTTTTCTATCATATCGTTCACCTCTTTAATCAATTTAACATAATTCTATATATATTTTACCATATTTTTAAGCTTTTGTAAATAATTGTGTTTATTACGTTCTACTTTTGTATTTAGTGATTCAATATTCTAAATGACATTCTAAATCCATCATCTGTTAATTTCATAATAATAGTTTCTGGTATTACTATTTTTTCATTACTAGTTATATCTGTTAATAATATATCTTGAATAAACAATCCTGATTCTTCATTTATATCGGAAAAATTCAAGCCATAATATAATGGAAATGCACTCCTCATGTACTGTTCGAATTTATCCACACTTTGGAAATTATCATTTCTAAATGTTTCGTCCAAAGCATCATATGCTGCTTTATAGTCTCTGTTATTTAACATCATAATCCATTTATCCACATTCATTTGTACTTTTTTATTATCCTTTGCTTTTTCATATTTTTCTCTAACTTCTTCATCTTCTATTGTATATGTATCCAATTTTACTGTAAAATTCATCACAGATGATACATTAAATAAATACTGATGTTGATATTTATCCATACAAATATACTCAACATTATCATCTATATTTTTAGTTGAATATTCTTTTGCCACATATGTTTCTATATCCTTTCTATTACTGTCTATATACTTTTGAAATTCTTCCATACTTCCAAATCTCTTATTTCTATATTCTTCGTCTAAAAGTTCATAAGCTTTAGCAGTATCTATCAGCATTAAGTTTTTATAATATGTAAAATACTTTTGAGTTATATCCATATTCTGTAATGTTTGAAAGTTAAAATAGTTACTTTGTTTATTTTTTATACTTTCATCCTTTGCATCCAATGGAATTTCTTCTATAGTTCCATATTGGGTCTTTTCTATTGGTTTTATACAAAAAGTATTATTTTTATTATCTACATTAACAACAAAATACACTTCCTTAAATTTTGTTTGCTCTTTAATTTCTCTACCATATACTGCAAATTGCACTATATTTTTACCTTCAACTTGAAGCATCTGCAATGCCTGAAATTTTACGTCTCCTTCATTTTCAATTTTTTGCAAAATATTCTCTTTGGTAATATTATTTTGTAATATATAGTTTTCTTCCAAAAAATTATATATTACTTCATTTTTACTTTCTTCATTTGTTATATTATGATTTTCCGCATAAATCGTTTCTGCATTTCTCATTGAAGAACCTTCTACTGGAATAGCAGTTATTTTTTTAGTATCTAATGCAATCGCATTTAGATAATTTTGTATAGCTCCTTCTACTGAAAAAAACATTGAATGATTTGTTACAGCTACTTTTTCATAAGAAATATCAGGTGTAATATTTCCTTTATCTAATATCTCTTCTTCTTCTCGTATTTCTGTATTTTTTACATTTAAAACTAGCAATAACATTATTATTATTATCAATATCACAATAATTGCACTTATAATTATCATTTTCTTTAATTTAATCATATTAATAAAATTCATTTAATATTACACCTCCCTTATTTCTTTCTAATAATAATTCCTGGTCTAGAATCTGTCGAAGCAAAGCCTTTGCTTTCATATGGAGCGCCATTTTTACCTAACCAATGACTTGCCCCTCCACAATCATATGTTAATACAGATCCATTTTCTGTTACTTCTACACATATGTTTACGTGTCCCTTGCCGCCATTTCCTACAGATCTATCTAAAATATCTCCTGGTTGTAGTATACTTCTTACATCTTGTCCCGCTGCTACTGGAATTACTTCAAAACCTAGGCTTTCCCAATTAACTGATTTTAACGTTTCTGTAGTATGTTGCCAACATTGAAATTCTTGTGCAATCGCATCATTTCTTGTATTTATACCATATTGATATAATACCCAAGAAACATATCCACTACAGTCTATTTGTGTTTGAGAATTTGGTGGTGGAACATTACCTAATGCACCATATTTTGTATAACTTTGACAAACAATTTTCCAAATTTCTTCCGCAACTCCTAATAGTTCTGAGCTTCCATAGCCACTAAACGAATCTTTATCTAAAATTTCTCCATTTAAAGTCTTATACTCTCCTGTATCAAACAAATGCCACAATAAATCTATTTTTGAATTCTCTCTTATCACTTCATAATTTTCTGGCTCATCTTTTAACATAAATGGATGTTGTGTATCTTGTGCTATTGCAAATTTTTTTCTAAAATCATCTTTTTGATCATTCTTATAATATGTATTATACGCATTCTTAAAACTCTGTGTATCTTGTTCAGACCAACCATATTTATATGCAATAGCTATTAACGCATCTTTTTGATAATCTTCTAATTCTATTCCATTATTTTCTAAACTTTCTTCTACTACTTCTTTCCATTTTTCAATTTCAGCTCTCATTACTTGATCTACTATATCTGCATCTATTTCCATTCCTTCATTGACATGTGTAGTTATATCAATACCTAGATCTTGGTAATGCTCGACTATTCTTTTTTCTATATTTCCTCCTGAATTCCATTCAGTCTCATTTAATCTATGAAAAATGTTATATCCATATCCCCAGCCACCAACATTGTTAGAAAATATCTTATATTTAGGCTCTTCATTATTTAATGTTACATATTTCTCTAATCCTTCTACACTATATATTAGCTCTATTTCGTCTCCTTCAATTCCTTCATCATAAGAAATATGATTATTCATATACAAACGTAATGCATTATTTTCTAAAGCTTTAATATATTCTTCTAGTATTCCTTGGCTTCTATATATTTTTGAAAAATCATTTACTTTATACACATCAAAATTATATGTATAACTACTGTCCATTTGTCCTCTAGCTTGTTCCATAGCTTTGTTATATAGATAAGTAGTAAGTTCTATCATATTAACTGTCTTTTCACTTTGTTGTAAAAACTCTGACATCCACTCTATATTAAATTGATATCTACATGAACTTTGTAAAAATACATCTATAAATTTTTGACTATTATCTTCAGTCTTTTCTATTCCACTATCATATTTATTAGAAATTGTTCTTATTGTTGTTATTCTTTTTCTTTCTGTCACATCTGTTTGCATAGCATAGTTTGGAACTTCGGTACGTATAGTATCTAGCATTTGTTCTGTTACAGTTGTTGTATCTGTTATTGTTCCATTTACTCTCTCTACTGTATTTAAACCTTTTAAATTCTTATTTCTTAATTCAGCCTCACTTACTGTTATTTCTGGCACTTCAGATTCTTTATCATTTTCTGATTCTGAACTGTTACTATTAGAACCTTCTTCTACATTTGACTCAATTCTTTCAACATTTTGAGCTACATAAACTGGTGTATTATTAGAATTAAGTGAAGAACTATTACATGAACATTGTCCATTTTGTGATTCTATAAATATATCTATCCAATTATTAGGTTGTATATTATTAGTATCTCCTATGTCTTCTACTGTATATACTTGTCCATTTATAACAACTTGTTTTCCTTTTGATAAACTTCCTGAACCATTGTAATCAGATTCATGTACAGCTATTGTGTGATTTGCCTTTGCCATTTTGCCAGATGCTGTGTCCCCGGAACTACAAGCTGAACAATATGTAGTAATTTTATAATTTCCTATCAATTCTCCCTGATCTGCTGTTAAGTCATTTGAAGCATCAGCATCAAATGATATAGTTGAATAGCTTGACTCCTTAAAGAATTTTACAAACCATGCATCTGCATAAGTTAATTCTATATCATTACTTACAGTTTCTTGTACTTTTACTGTTGTTTCAACTGTGTGCCAGTCAACAAAATTTCCATATTCTAAATAGTTACCTCCAGGATCCAACATAGTATATTCTCTATAGTTCTTTTCTTGATTATCTACTGTTGTTTGAACTGTTGTTACATTATCTTGAACAGCAATGATAAATTCACTATCTAATGCTATATCAGCTAAATTACTAACTAATTCACTATCATCTGAATGTACTAAAAATGCTAATAAAAATTCGATTGGCATAGTATATTTATTGATAACAGAGCGATAATTTATAGGTCTACTTGCTGATATCTTTATTCCTTCTTCTGTTGTATATGACCAATTAGCAACTATTAATTTTTTAGTTTCTTCATCTAATGTATATACATTTAATGCTTGTCTATTATTTGATTCCACATATTCATTAAATTTTTGAGGTGAAACATACTTTAAATCATAAATTTTTGATTCTATAGATAAACTTTTATCTGTTGTACTGCTTACAGTATTAATTCCATCTGTACCAGTATTTTCAATACCATAATATTGTAAAATTCCATTTGCAATTCCTTGTGCATATTTTTTCAATCCTTCTTCATTGTCTGCTCCTATAACAGCCATATCAGATGAATTACTCATAAATCCACCCTCTACTATAGTAGAAGGAAATCCCCATTCAGAAGCATTACCTATAGAATCCAATATTCCATTATTTGTGGTTGAATCATTTTGAACACCGTTATTTTTTAAACCCATAGCTTGTGATACTGTGTCAGCAAAAATATTTGCAAAATTTTTTGATGTATTATCTCCATTTCTATAATATGCATATACTCCATTTTGACTTGTATCACTACTAGAATTAAAATGTATTCCTACATATGCATCTACACCTTGATTTTTTGCTAATTGCATTCTTTCCCAGTTAGGCTGAGAATATCCTACCTGTACTACACTTATATCACCATAACCAGATAGTGCTTTTTCTACATAATCTGCAACCTTTTTAGTTATTCTAAATTCCGCCCATGTTTCTCCAGATGGTGTAACTCCAGATGTTCCCCTTGTATACCATTTAGTTCTATTGGCAATTTCTTCATATGTTCCTGAATGATTTGTACTACCATGTCCTGCTACAATTGCCACTTTATGTGCTGCATTTGAATTTGTTCCTCCTTCAGAACTGCTTGATGAATTTATCGTATTATATACTTTAGATGATATCTCCTTAATATTATTTACAGCTGCATCATTATCTGACACATCATTAGACATAACTACTAGTATATAAGGAGAATTTTCTTTAAAAACAATTGCTGCATCGTTTTCAACTTTACTTCCTTCATATAGTTCCCCTGTTTTGTTAGCTACTTGTACTCCACTTGGAACTCCTGCTGGTATTTTATTTCTTCTCGTTTGAGTTTTTAAAATTTCTAACATTTCACTAGAAGCTTCTTGTGAAATACAATTTCCTCTATATATTGCTTCTAATAATTTACCTACATCTCTTACAGAAGTATAATTATCTCCATGTGTAGCTTGTTCTTCCATTTTTCTATTAATTTCTGTTGCAGTACATCCAAATCCTTGAATAAAACTATTTATTTTACTAAATCCTAATTTGTCAATAAGTCTATTAGTAGCAGCATTATCACTTACATTAATCATAATTCTTATATCATCTATAACATCACTCTTTTGTATCCTTCCTTCTGATATTTCGCCAAAAGCTGTTGCCATAATAAATAATTTTATTACACTGGCTGATTTCATTTTTCTATTATTAATATTAACTTTTTCTTGATTTGTAGTTAAATTTTTTGCATATACACTCCATATTCCTGAAGTTGCATTATTAGTAATATATTCACTTATACCTGAATTATCAGTAGTATTACTTGTTGTTGTTGTATTACCTTTACCTGTATTTTTTACTTCTCCTATGTTTTTATTTGGAGTTACTCTTCTAATTCTAATTGTACCTTGGAAACCTTTTGCATTTACAATTTCTCCTGACTCTTGTACTTGTCCCATTATATTACTTGCCAAAGTTTTGTATCCTTCTTGTGTTGGATGAACTCCATCACTTGATAATTCAACTCCCTCTGTAGAATCTGTAAAAGTAAGATATGCACTATGCTGTTTACAATAGTTTTCAATTGTATTATTATATGCCTCTACCTGTTGAGCATAACTTGCATTTGGCAATATTTTTTGTACGTATATCATTTTATTAGGATATCTTTCATGTAATTTTTCTAATAATTGCATCATTTGAGAAGTTTGACTTAATTCATTTGTACCTAACATAACACTTACTGCACTAATATCACTACTATCTTCTGGTAACCACGAATTATAATTATTTAACCAATCTTGTGGGTTTGTATTGTCTCTACCTTTAAATTGAACACCTTCGTCACTAATACCTCCATACATTGATAATCCATGTGTAATAGAATCCCCTATAAATAACATTCCCTCTAAATTGTTTCTTGTTTGCTCTCCAGAATTTTGTTCACTACCTGGAGTATATGTACCTTTATATTTTTCATAGTAAACATTAGCCCATTTAATCCTATTATCCATCATAGGTATTCCTGCTCTTTCAAATCCTTCTTCAAAGGCTATTGTTGCCTCTTCTACTGTTGTTGCATTTTCCCAAACTGGCTGTTTTCCATACATAAATTGCACATTAGCATATGTATTACCATCTGATGCCGGTTCTCCTGTCAGTTCCATATATAAAAAGTCTAATTGAATTTGTAAATCTGACCAAGGTTTTCCCATTGCTTGCGCATAGTTTTCAAGTTGATCTCTTCTTCCATATGACCATTGGATTAAACCTATTCCTTCACCAGATCCTCCATTTTCTACAATACTTGTATTAAATCCACCTGATTCTTGATGTATGTTTCCCATTGCACCAGCTACTGCTATTTCTGAATAGCCTTTAGAGATAAGGAAATTCCACACCTTTTCTGCTACTGTATTTCCTTCATAACTAGTATTACCTGAAAATTTTCCAGCTCCTCTTAAAAATGGATATTGAGTAACTACTTCAGCTTTTATCATTCTTTTTAATAAATTTACATCTATATTTTTTAGATTATATTTCTGTTTTAATTCTTTTACTACATCTTTTAATTTTTCATCTGCATCATCTATAAATTCTAAATAAAAACCTGAATCATCATCTCCTTTAATTTCAACAAAATTTACTAAGTCGTCTACTTCTAACATTTCATATATAGTTTCTATAGAATTTTTTATTTTATTTTTCTGAGAACCTTTTACTATCACTCCAACGCCTTGAGCACTAAATATATAGACAAATAATAAAATAATTGCAACAATCGAAACTATCTTTTTTACATATGTAGCATTATTACTAACTTTGCCTTTACCTTTTTTAGCTTTTCTGTTAGCATCTCTCATCTTATTTGCTGCTCTATCTTCTTCACCCATCATTACTTTGCCGTCATTTTCATTATCTTCATTCAATTTTCTCACCTCTTTTCACGTCTTTTAGCATATTAATTATAAACATTTATTTCTACTTGCATTTTGGCTTCACTATTATTATTATCCTGACTATATTTTTCCTTATCTATTACTATATTAGAAAAAACTACTTTACTAATATGATTTTCAGCTATGAAAGTATTATTGAATTTTATAGATATCTTCTTAGTTTCACCTGGTAATATTGTTAACTCATCTTCTTTATTTTCATATAGCAAAGCTTTAATATGTATTAAGTCTTGATTTTGCACATATGTGTTATTATCATTCTCTAGCGTATCTAACATTATTTCCTTATTCCTATTATTTCTTACTTCTATTTGATATATTTCATAATCCATATATACTTCAGAACTAATTACTTTTACTTTTACATCATTCTTTTCTACTTCCTTATTAATTTTTTTTAACTTTACAAATTTATTAACATTTAATAAATATTGTCCATCTACTTTAGTTACAGTTATATAATCTTGCAGATAATTCTTGCTTGTATCTCTTCCTGTTGATAGCATGTCCTGAAAAATTTTGACTAAATATACATAAGTATTAGTATTTACAGACCATAACTGAAATGAATATGTTTGTTTTTGTTTATAAATATTTTTACAGTAATTTTCATCAAAAGTTTCCAAAGAAGGATATAATATTTCTTTACAATCATCAGTTAATAATTCATATGCCTGTTGTGGTTGTGCATTACAACAATATATTAAAAAGTTTTCTAAAGTTTTTTGTATTTCATCTCTTGATTCTCTATCTATGCTTACATTAGAAATAATAGAATTTCCTGCTTTTTCATAATCCACTACATTTGATTGAATAATATTTTCTTTTGTATTTTGACTTGTGTTTGGCTTTTTTAAATTGTTATATGCACTATTATAGATTTGAACAATAGCAATAATAAATATTGCTATTATTGCTATTGTCCAAATTTTAAATCTATTTTGATTATATATTCTTGTTATTCTTAACATAATATATCCTCTTTTCTTTCTATCTTCTTCCTGTTATCTTTCTTGGCTTCCTTTGTGCTTGGATAATATCTTTTTTTGTTCGTTCTATTAAACTTTCTATTGATATTCCCATTTTTAAAAATTGTTGCTCATTATCTCTTATATATTGTTCCAGCTTATTCGCAGAGTCTGGATTTGTTGCCATATTAGGATATGAGGTAGCACCTGCATATGTTAACATAACTCTGTCTCCTTCCCAGTTATTTCTTGCTCCCATTCCTGATACTTTACTCATCATCTTAGCTTTATCTTCATCATTGATGTCTTCTGGTGCTAATTCTGCCAACATTTCTAAATTTCTTCTTTTCTTATCTCTTACAACTTGTAAACCTGCGTCCAAATTTTCACTAGCAAAATTCTTTCCTATTTCTCCTCCATGAAGTCCTCCTAAAAGTGCCATCTTTCCATAGTCATCTCCTCTTACTGTTGCACCAACTACTCCTGATAAACTTCCTAACAAAGCACCACTTGCTGCTACTGCTCCTTTAACCAATCCTTGTGCTATTCTTGATTTCGTTGAATCCATCATTTGTGAATTTACAAAATTTATCTTTTCTTGTTTGCTTTTTTCTTTATTTTCACTTTCTTTTTCTTTTCTACTTTGAGCTGATACCATTCCATCTGTAACAGCTTTAGAAAGAATACTTGATAAATCTTGTGAATTGAAATTTATTTTATTATTCTGTCCACTTTGAATATTATTTTGTTCTCCATTTGGATTTGATAATACTCTACCTGTATTAGATTCATTAGTTTCATTTGATGACTTTTGTGAATTCAAATTTGTTTGATTATTTTGACTATCTTGAACATTATTTTGTTGAGTAGTTATATTTGAATTCTGCTGTACACTTTGCTGTATAGCTTGATCTAAATCTTGTTGAAATTCTTCACTCAAATTTTCATATTGTACACTGTCTATTGAATACTCATCAAGATTTCCTTGTAATTCATCAAAATTTTGTATTTCTATTCCATTATCTATATCCTTTTGTAATTTTTCTTGTAATTTTTGTTGTGTTTTTTCTTGTGTTTTCTCTTGTGTTTTTTCTTGCATTTTTTCTTGAGTTTTCTCTTTCTCTTCATTTTGTAATTCTTTTTGTGCCTTTTCATAACTTTCATTTTGTGAAGTATTAGCACTAATCAATCTATCTTTTATATGTTGATTATATGTTGCCTCATCTGGATATGGTGTCACATATTCAGAATCTAACATATCTAAATTTGTAAATCCATTTCCATCATATAATTCATTGTTTCCACCATATAAAATATCCTTTGGATCTCTTCCATTAAAATCTGTCGTAACTAAATCAGGTGATCTTAGTGTAGCAGATATTTCTGGTGTTCCTGTCTCTATTCCTGCTCCCGCTCCTATTATCGCTCCTGCAGCAGAACCTATTTCTGATAATGCTCCCGTAAGACTTCCTAGTACTCCTGATGTATTTGGCATTCCTGGAGAATTTGCTGCTTCCATTGAGCCTTTAGCTCCTGATTCACCGTTTTCTCCCATTTCTCCCATGATTCCAGAGCTTCCTTGTGAGCTTGCTGCACCGGCTTCATACAATCTAGACGCTGATGCTCCAGTTGAAGCGGCTCCTCCAGCAGCAGCTGCTGCTCCTCCTGTAAAAAGTGTTGCTCCTGCGACTGCTAATTTTTTACTAACGTTCATTATTCCAGATCCTGCTGCTCCAACTACTTTTTTCCCGATACTTCCCAAAGCTTGAAGCATTGCAACATCTCCTAGAGTAGTTGCTGTTAATTTAGCTTCATCCATTCTGAATAAATTCTTTATCCATTTTTCTGCTGTTGAAATAAATATCATAACAGCTATACCATATATCGGATTTTGTACACACAAAGTAGTTGCAGAACCAATTAATGATATATATAAAATTAAATGCATTGGTTGTGTTAATGCAAGTACCACATACTCTTTAAACCACTTATTATATGCTTGTGCTTTTCCATCATTTATCTTATCAAGTGGATATGTCAATGCTATTGCTGGTGCTATCATTGTAAAAAATGCTAAAAAGAAAAATCTTCTCAAATATATCCACGTGTATCTAACTGTAATTCCTATAATCATCAAAAACATAATTCCATATCCAAAAGCCATTTTCCATGATGCTGACTGAGCAAAAAATCTTACAAGTCCTGTAAAATTAGTTTTAAATATAGTTCCATCACTCACTAGCACAATTATTCCAGAATTAACAGATTCATTAAATAAACTTACCAATTTATCTGAAAATGTCATTATTGCTGCCATAATAAAGTGCATAAAAAACACTAGACATAATGCTACAAACCAATCTTGTATTCTTTCTTTATATTTAGCTTTTTCTCCAGCTGTAGAGCCTATAACTATTCTAATTCCTATATATACTAATACTGTCAATAGTCCCACTATAGACAAATTTCTAAATGCTCTATACCAATTTGCAATTGTAGGTCCAACCGTTTTTGCTAAAGACACAGCTTCTCTTTTAGCTTCATCAGAATCTGTAATTGCATTATATTCATTAGGATGTATAAAATTTGCATCTAATGCTGCTACTTGATTTGAAAAAATCATTTCTGGTGAATACATCATATTAGGAACTTCCCAATTTCCTAATATTCCTCCACTTAGTCCTTTCTCATTAATTGCAACTAATACACTTCCTCTATCTGTTGTACCTCCATTTTGTAAAGCATCTACATCACTTTGATCCGCATATAGCCATGAATCTGTATTGTCTAAATTGTCATTTCTATTAGATATTGTTGTTGATAACCAAAAATCACTATCGCCAATCATTACAACCTGTAATAAGGACTCTATAACATCTCCTATTCCACATAACATATACATTATTTCTTTAATTAGATTACCCGGTGCAGCATCCCATGACCAATTTCCTTCTAAATCATAGTCCAATCCAAGTATTCCTTGTGTTATTGCACCTTTAACATACTCCCCAATATTCCATAACACACCTTCACTAGATTTAGTAGCATATACCTTTGTTGGAATAAATACATTAAACATTACTATTATAATTACTGGAATTATTATCAAGCTTTTTATCATTTTATTTCTTAAAACTTTCATATTATTGCCTCACCTCTTTTATCTACATATTTGACATTTCTTTTTGTTTTCTCTCCATTAATTTATTAACATTTGTTTCTACAAATTCAAATTCCTTTGCGGTAGGCGTAATCTGAAGTATTGCTGTGTCAGCTCCAACTTTTAATAATCCTTCTCCTCTTGAACAAGTTATTAAAAAATTTGCTTCTCCTTCACTTAATTTAAATACTTCTCTTAGGTATTCTATTTCAGCTTTATCTTGAGCTAAAAATAATTTAGTATCTGAAGATGTAAGTACTGCTTGAGCCTCTGCCTTTTCATAAAAATCTTGGAATCTTTGAGATATGATTGCCAAAGAAACATTTCTTTTTCTCGCACGTCTTGCCATAGTATTTAAAAAGTCTACAGCTTCTGGATATGGAAGTAACATCCATGCCTCATCAACTATAACCCTTTTCTTTGAAGCTTTTGTTCTATCCTCACTATTTTTCTTTACATATTTTTCCCAAATCCAAGAAAGTAATATTTGTTGAGCAAGTGGTCTTGCAAATCTCTCCTCTAGCTGAGAAATATTTAAATTTATAAAAGGAGCTCCTTCTAACAATTCAAACGTAGATTGTCCATCAAAATATGCCATTTGCCCGTTATATTCTCTAATATACTGTTTCATAACCTTTAACAAATAACTATAATGTGATGCATAATCTGTATTTGTATTTTCCTGAGCCTTTTGTTGAAGTCTTTTATACCAACTACCTATTGTTGGCATTTCTTTCTTATCTTTATATAGTTTATCTCCCTTTTGTAATTCTTTACCTGGTTTGTATAAACTAACAGGATCATTAGTAATTCCTATACTTGCATATTCTTCTGCTACTACTTCTGCTATTAATTGTTTTGTAAGCTCATTTACACTTTGACTCCTTGTACTACCTCTAGCCATAGTCAATAAAGCTTGTGTAACATCTTCAACCTTGTTTTCCACATTAAGTACTATTCTTTCTCTTTGAGTTATTTCATCCCTTATTTTTTCTGTTTCTATATCAAATAGATTTATAACAGTCTTAGAATTAGGACTTAAAACGACATTTATTCCTCCTAAACTCTCAGCTACTACTGTATATTCACCTTCTGCATCTAAAGCTAAACTCTCTACTCCCATTAATACAGAAGATCTTGAAATTAATGTTTTCATTGTTACAGATTTACCAGCACCTGATTTAGCAAATATAACCATATTATAATTAGTTAAAGAAGAATGGAAATTATCAAATAATATTGGCGTTCCTGTTTGCTTATTAAATCCTAAAGGTATACCAGTAGCATGTCCTACTTCTGACATTGTAAAAGGAAATGCTGTTCCCATTGATCTACTATCAAATGAATGTTTTCTAGCTAATTTATCATCCATTAAAGGTAAATTAGACTTAAAAGCCTCTTCTTGAATTGCCCATGCATTTTTTACCTCTACTAATGTCTTTGACATCTCTGTAGATAACAATTTTGTTAATCTATCTAATTCTTCTAAATTATATGTAAATATCGTAGACACTATTGAAGCTTCGTACATTTTATTATATCCAGCTGCTATCTCATCTCTTAACTGTTCAGCTTCGTATCTTTTTTGTGCTAACGTTCTTTCTCTATTTATATTTCCTTTATCAGAAGCCACTATTCTTTCTACTTCTAATTCATTAATTGTTTTGTTTAATTCACTTTGAGAAATTGATTCTGGTATTGGTGTTATGTATACACTTGTATTAATATCACCAAAAAAGTATAAATCCCTAAATAATAATGGGAAATTACACATACGTGGTAAACCTGAAACAAAAAAACTTCTTGCATATCTTTTAGTATTAGATATAATTTCAACTCTATCAGTATTACTTACGTCTATCCCAGCTGGAGCTATTAATTCTTTTACACTTTTATTTTTTAATAATCCTATACTTTTTGCCTCTTGATTTTTCATTTTTTCTAATTGCTCTTGTTTATTTTTGGATTTTTTCATTCTTTTTTACCCCCTTTCTTTTACTTTTTTTTGAGTTCTCTATTTGTTTATTTAATTCCATTATAGCTTCCTCTGCAATATCTTTACCTACATAGTCTTTGTTATCTTCTAAAATTTGTCTTGCCATTTTAGCCATTAAATATTCCTTTGAATTTTCTTTTCTTTCAACCATTTGTTGTAATTTTGTTTTAGCTTTCTCTATATTAGCATTTGCTATATCTATTGCACCATTTTGAATTTGTTCATCTAATATTTTTAATTTCTTTTCAAATATATCTTGAGAAACACTGTACATTTCCATTAAACCTGCTTTAACTGCTTTTTCAATATTATATGTCTCTGCTTCATCTCTATTATATGCCATATATAATAATTCTGCTAATTGTATTGAATTTAAAACCTTCCCTCTTACTGAAGATGATGCTAATGCTCTAATTAAAGATTGAGCTCTTGTATACAATTCTGAAAATGCCATCCCTCTTAATTCATCTTTATCATAATTATCTTTTTGAAGTTCTTCTGTATAATAAGAAATAACTATATAATATTTCTTATTTAAAATATTTCTATTTTTACTCATGTTTTCAGTATTTCTTATTATATCTTTTCCATAATCTAATAAATTCTTTTGTTTAATACTCTCTATTTCAAGTTTTTGAATTTGTTCTTCTGAATAATATCCTGCTTCTCTCATCTTTTTTAATTCATACAATGTTTTATTATATTTATCTTCTACTTCTCTTACCTTATCTTTATAAGTTTCTATACTACTTTCCAAATTAACAGTTCTTGTTTGTATATATATTTGAATAGGATATCTTAAAGTATTTAAAAATTGCTGAAATCCCTCTTCTACTCCAACTTTTTCAACATTTGACATTAAGTCATAATTTACCCCTTGACATTCTATTACCATACTATATTTTTTTCCTTTTTTAATTTCTATCATATTATCTATAATGTCTTCAAATTCCATAAAAGAAAAAATAGATTGTTTATTATATTCCTTGTCATTCCCTTTTACTACTTCTTCAGATTCAAATTCTTTTTTCTTTTTGTCTTCATTATTTTTTGCATTTTTCATTCTAAGAAAAATATATAACGCAATCAATGCAAATAATATTACCACCATTATTGCCAATGCTATAGTAAGCATTCTTGTAATCATATCATTTTCCATTTGTTTTTCCTCCTTCTTCTTGTGTATTTTCACCCTCATCGTTTTCTTTATATATATAATATTTATTTTTATTTAATTTAAATTTAATTGCTCTCTTAATTACATCATCTATTTCGTCTCCAGCAGCTAATCTTGCACTTTTTAAAATAGAAATA
Organism: uncultured Clostridia bacterium; assembly: GCA_947589015.1. Classification (GTDB taxonomy): domain Bacteria; phylum Bacillota; class Clostridia; order TANB77; family CAG-508; genus CAG-269. The sequence continues at coordinate 21,742 of CANPZF010000001.1, read as the reverse complement.
TCTGGTAGCTTTAATGTTCCTATTCCAAATCCTATAAGACCCAAAATACCTATTACTACATACCCTACTACTTCTAACATCATAAGAGACAATATATAGTAGAATATCACTCCTATTCCTACTCCTATTCCTGTATATATTAGAGCCTTGTAGGAAAATATATACAAAATTCTTCCTTCCCCTTTTACATTTCTTGGAATGTTATAACTCATACCATTAAATCTATGTTAATCTATAATAACTAACATATCTCCTTTCTTCTCTATTTGTACGTTTTTAATTCTAACTACAATAATGTTAAAAAATCAGTCAAGAATTTTACATACATATTTATATTAATTATACCAAAAAAATACAAAAATTGTAATACTTTTGCACTAAAATCTAAATCTTAATATACTTGTAATAGCTTTGTAATAATGGATTTTTTTATTCCTATGCATTTCCGTATACATTTTTCTCTTATTTGTAATATTTGACATATTTTTCTTAATCGAGTAAAGTAGAAAATTTTAATAAACTCTATTAAAATTTTCGTTCTTTCTCACATAACCTCTTGAGACTTTCATCCTAAATTTATGACACGTTCGTCATACCAAAAAAAGATAGAATAAAATTCTATCTTTTTTATCAAATTTAAAATTAATTTCCATTAAGCTCCAAAGTCTGTTCCTGCAATATTAAAGATAATTGTTGTAATCATTCCTGCGCCAAATACAAATAGTGCTCCAATAAAATATGGTAATAATGTTTTCTTATATTCTGCTTTTTCTTCTGCACTACCCATCATGTATTTTACACCTAAAACAATTAATATAATAACAGCCAAAACTGATGCAGCAACAGAAACAATTCCTAATATATTTTGTCCAAAAGATTGTACTTTTTTAGCTGCATTTGTAGTTGTATTTCCTGTAATATTAGATGGATTAATTCCCATTTGATTAGCTGCTAATGACATTGTTGACATCATCATACCTGTTACTGTTATTCCTAATGATGTTATTTTTTTTGCTAAATTCTTCATTTTTACTCCTCCTTTTATATATATTTTATTGTATTTCCTATTCGGAATATTAAAAACACTTTTTCATTTATATTATAACATCCTTTTTTTTTTTTTGCAATATTATATGTATTTTTAACTATTAAATCCTTCCGAAGCAACTACATATAATATACCTAATAAATTGGTTATCGCAAATACCATAAAAGCACCTATCAAATATGGTTTTAACGTCTTTCTGTATTCTGCTTTTTCTTCTATAGAACCTGTCATATATCTTATTCCTATTATAATTAGTGTAGCTACTGCTATTATAGTACCTCCTACAGAAAGAACTCCTACGACTGTCTCTACTTTTTTATCAAATGATGTAGATTGTCCTTGGATTGTTGCATAAGCTGATAAATTATTTCCTAATTGACTATTTATATCAAAAGCATATATTTCAGTTTTCAAACTTATTGCAAGTACTAAAAATATAAACATTATGCTTATTATAAAACACTTTTTTTTCATATATTTCGACCTCCTTATATACCAGCCAAAATTTTAACTACTAAACTCCAAACTGCAAAAGATCCAAATATAACAATACATCCAATAACATATGGTTTTAATAATTTCTTAGTTTCAGATTGAGCTTCGATAGTTCCATACATAAATTTAGCCCCCAAATATATACCTACAATAACTGTTATTGCAGTCGCCACAATTAAAAATGCTGTATATATATTACTAGATACACTTTGTAATTCGTCTTGATTAATTTGAAATGCTGTTCCGCCTCCTATCGCAGCTCCTGGTTGCTCCTCAAATTCTTCTGCATCATTTATTAAATCTTCTAAACTATCAGTCGAACCAGTGCTTGATGAACCTGGTTCTTTATAAATTCTATCTTTTTTAAGCCAATCTGCAATTGAATCTAATAGTGTTATTGCTGATACTTTAGGCGGATATATTATATAAAAACACGTGGTTATAAGGCAAAATAATATAATTACTTTTACATATTTTCTCATATATTCATCACCTACTTATATTAATTATACCTTAATTTTACATTTTTTTCAATATATTTATCGTTTTAAGTTTCAACAAAAAGCATTGGCAAATATATACATTTTTTGGTCACTGTTTACTTTATATAAAAAAATACACAAATATCAAAAAATTTGTGTATTTTTGGCGGAGATGAGAGGGTTCGAACCTCCGCGCCCCTTTCGGGACCTAACTGTTTAGCAAACAGTCCCCTTCACCACTTGGGTACATCTCCAATTATTAAAAAGTTAGATTTTATATATCTAACTTTTATTGGCGGAGAGGGTGGGATTCGAACCCACGGTAGGCTACAAACCTACGCCAATTTTCAAGACTGGTGCCATAAACCAACTCGACCACCTCTCCATATCTTAGACAAATGTCCAGCGACAGTTATTATATTAGCATTTTTATAGACATTTGTCAATAGTAAAATTTGGTTTTTTTATTATTTTGTCAATCAGTTGTTACACTTCACAGATATGTCAGTTTTTATATTATTGAGTTTTATAAACTCCATTTGAAGATATTGCTTGTTCTATTGCTTGCTTTTCTTCTTCTGATAACGTATATGTTGATTTACCATTTTTTACGGGCTTAGCATAAATATTAGACATTTCTCTTGAGTAAATTCCATTTAATACTACACCATCATTATTATCATCTAATAATGCTAAAGTAAAGCTCAAATCGCTACCAGTATCCTTAAATGCATTATATCTAACTATTCCCACTTTTTGAATACATTTAGATAAGTCATTTTGCACATTTTTTATATTTAGCAAAATTTCTGCATTCTGCTTTTCAACTCTTTCTACTCTATACATATAATTTTCTAAATCTTCTTTTATATTTTCTCCATTTCCTAATTTATTCAAAAATTTTTTATAATTACTCTTTATTTTAGCTAATCTAACCAATGACACAAAAAATCCTATTGCTAATAATATTACTATACATACTAATATTATTAGAAAAGTATCAGTTCTCAAAAAATCTATTATCTCTTGCATTTCATCACTCTTTCTATTTTATTAAACCTAGTATTCTTTCTAAATCATCATTTGAAGTATATTCGATTATTATCTTACCTCTTCTTTTGCCCGCATCTAATTTTACTTTTGTACCAAAAAAGCCTTGAAAGCTATCTTCTATACTTTTATATAAAATATGATTTCTAGTTTGTTCCTCTTTAGTTTCCTTTATTTTTGCTCTTTTCTCTACTTGTCTTACAGTAGCACCTCTTTCAAGCATTTGTACAGCTGTTGTATATTGTTTTTCTGGATCTGTAATAGCAAGTAATGCTTTACAATGTCCTTCTGTTAGTTTTCCCTCTTTTGCCATTTCTAATACACGAGGTTCCAAATTTAATATTCTAATAGTATTTGCAATAGTACTTCTGCTCTTTCCTATTTTCTTTCCTACATCCTCTTGAGATAATCCATACTTATCAATAAGAGTTTTTACTCCTACTGCTTTTTCATATGGATTTAAATCTTCTCTTTGCATATTTTCAATCAAAGAAATTTCAGAATTCACTTTTTCGTCATCTTCTCTTATAATTGCTGGTATTTCTGTTAAACCTGCTAGCTTTGATGCTCTCCATCTTCTTTCACCAGCCACAATGCTAAAATACCCTTCTTTTTTTGTTACTACTATTGGTTGTATTAAACCATATTCTTTTATTGAATTAGCTAACTCTTCTAAAGACTCTTGTTCAAATCTTTTTCTTGGTTGTTCTCTATTTGGTTCTACTTCTGTTATTTTTAAATTCCTTAAAGTATCATTATCTCTCATTTGTTCTTCTTCTGGAGCCGGTCCAAATAAAGCATCTAATCCTTTTCCTAACCCTGTCATCTTTGCCATATACTATCCTCCTTATATTTAATAAACTATATCATATGTTTTGCTTTCTTTTCTTCTTCATTCTCCTTTGCAAACTCCTTAGCAAATTTAATATAACTCTTTGCTCCTTTAGAGCGTGGATCATATTCTGTAATAGGCATTCCATAACTTGGTGCTTCACTTAATCTTACATTTCTTGGTATAACTGTCTTATATACTTTGTCTCCAAAATATTTTTTTACTTCTTTTACAACTTGATTAGATAAATTTGTTCTTATATCATACATAGTCAATAAAGCTCCTTCTATTTGAATTTGCTTATTTAAGTGTCTTTTTACTAAATTAATTGTATTAATTAATTGTCCCAATCCTTCTAGTGCAAAATATTCACACTGTACTGGAATTAATACACTATGTGAAGCTGTAAATGCATTTAATGTAATTAATCCTAAAGATGGTGGACAATCTATCAAAATATACTCATAGTTATTTACAACTTCTTTTAACTTTTCTTTTAACCTTTGTTCTCTTGACATCATAGATACAAGTTCTACTTCTGCTCCAGCTAAGTTTATATTAGATGGACAAATTTTTAAATTTTTAATTATTGTATTTTGAATTGTTTGTGACATTTGTACTTCATTTACAAGTATATCATATGTAGAAACTTCGACCTCTTTTTCTACTCCCAGCCCACTAGTTGCATTTCCTTGAGGATCCGCATCTATTAATAAAACTTTTTTACCTCTTTTAGCTAAAATTGTTGCTAAATTAACTGTTGTTGTTGTCTTTCCTACTCCACCTTTTTGATTTGCTACTGATATAACTTTCCCCAATTTAATTGCCTCCATTTTAGTTAATATTTATGTATAAGTTCTATTGTTCTTACATTATAATCATATATAAAAAATAACAAAAAGTCAATAAATTTTATAAATTTTATTTGATAGGTTCTTTTGATGGTATTCCAGCTCTTCTAGGATATTTATTAGGTGTTGAACTAGTCTTTAATATTATAATATTATTTCTTTTCATTTCATTATTTCCTAAATAATATTCATCTATTTTTTCTATTTTTCCTCCCAATAACTTTATTGCATTTTTTGCATTCGAAATTTCTTCTTTCACTTCACTACCCTTCATACATATGCAAAGTCCTTGAATTTTAATAAAAGGCAACATATATTCAACTAAAGTAGAAAGATTTGCTACAGCTCTTGAAGTAACCACATCAAATTTTTCTCTATATTTTATATTTTGTCCAAATTCTTCGGCTCTTCCATGATAAACTTCTATATTTTTTAACTCTAATTCTTTTACTACCTCTTTTAAAAATATTGTTCTTTTATTTAATGAATCTAATAATGTTATATGTATATTAGATTTCATTATTTTTAATGGAATTCCTGGAAAACCAGCTCCTGTACCTATATCAATTAAATTGCTCTCATTTTTTAAATATTTGCAAGCAATTATTGAATCTACAAAATGTTTTAAAATTATTTCCTTAGGTTCTGTTATAGCTGTTAAATTCATCTTATTATTCCATTCTATAAGCAAATTCATATATTTATAAAATTGTTGCACTTGCAAATCTGTTATTTCTATTTTTATTTGTTGTAATTCTTCTTTTAATATTTTTTCAAATTCTTTTTCTTCCATTTATAATTCCTTTCTCTTGTTCCTTGTTTGCAAAAATACCAATAAAACTGATATATCTGCTGGCGAAATTCCTGATATTCTTGATGCTTGGCCTATCGAATATGGTTTAAATTTATTTAATTTTTGTCTTGCCTCTAGACTTATTCCTTTTATTTCCTCATAATTAATATTTTGTGGTAGTAATTTTGTTTCTAATTTTTTAAATTTTTCTACTTGTTCCTCCTGCATTTTTATATATCCTTCATATTTTAACTGTATTTCTACTTCTTCCTTCTCTTGTTTACTTAAAATTGGTCTTTCTTTATCTATTTTTTCTAATTTATCATATGTTAATTCTGTTCTTTTTAATAATTCTGCCATTTTAGTACCTGTCAAAAGTATAGAAGTTCCATTTTCTTTCAACAAGTTATTCACTTCTTCGCTTGGTTTTACAACTAAATCTTTTAATCTTTTCTTTTCCATCTCTATATTTTCTTTTTTCTTTATGAACTTTTTATACCTTTCATCTGAAATAAGTCCTATTTCATGCCCTATTTCAGTCAAACGCAAATCTGCATTATCTTGTCTTAATAAAAGTCTGTATTCTGCTCTAGAGGTCATCATTCTATAAGGTTCATTTGTTCCTTTTGTAACAATATCGTCTATTAATACTCCTATATAAGCTTGTGTTCTATCTAAAATTAGAGGATTTTTACCTTGTATTTTTCTACTTGCATTTATTCCTGCAATTAGTCCTTGACTAGCAGCTTCTTCATATCCAGAAGTTCCATTAATTTGTCCAGCCATAAATAATCCATCAAATCCTTTATACTCTAATGATAATGTCAAATTAGATGGATCTATACAGTCATATTCTATCGCATAAGCTGGTCTAGTAAATTCAGCATGTTCTAATCCAGGTATTGTTCTATAAAGTGCAATTTGAACATCTTCTGGCAACGATGAACTCATACCTTGTATATACATTTCTTCTGTATCTAATCCTACAGGCTCTACAAAAGCTTGGTGTCTTGGTTTGTCACTAAATCTTACTACTTTGTCTTCTATAGAAGGACAATATCTAGGTCCTGTTCCTTCTATCATTCCTGCATAAAGTGGTGATCTATGCAAATTTTCTCTAATTATATTATGAGTTTTTTCGTTTGTATAAGTCAAGTAACAGTCTACTTGTTCAAAGTTCTTTGGAGAATTTTCAAAAGAAAATGATTCTATTCCTTCATCCCCTTTTTGTACTTCCATTTTACTAAAATCTATACTTCTCTTATTTATTCTAGCAGGTGTACCTGTTTTAAACCTTATTAAAGGTATTCCCAATTTTTTTAAACAATCTGATAATTTATTTGCTGCTGCAACACCATCTGGGCCACTTTCTTTAGAATACTCTCCAATAAATATCTTTCCTTTCAAATATGTTCCTGTTGCTAAAATAACAGCTTTAACTTTGTAAACTGCTCCTATATCTGTTTTAATTGCCTTTATTTTATGATCTTCTACTATGATATCCACAATTTCTCCCTGTTTTACTTCTAAATTTTCTTGCTTTTCCAAAACATATTTCATTTCAGCTTGATATTTTTTTCTGTCTGCTTGTGCTCTTAAAGAATGAACAGCTGGTCCTTTAGAAGTATTTAACATTTTTATCTGTATCATTGTTTTATCTATATTTTTTCCCATTTCTCCGCCTAATGCATCTATTTCTCTTACTAAATGCCCCTTTGAGCTTCCCCCTATATGAGGATTACATGGCATATTAGCAATAGCTTCTAAACTTATAGAAAATATTAGTGTTTTCATTCCCAATCTTGCAGCAGCTAATGCTGCTTCACATCCTGCATGTCCTGCCCCCACAACTGCTACATCATATTCTCCTGCATTATATTCCAATTCAATTCTTCCCTTTCTTTTTCATATTTTCAATTCCTTGTGAAACAATAAATTGACGTTCACACAGTTTTCTCAAGTTAATTTAACCTATTAGTTCTTCTAGAACAAATAGTACCTTTTTTATTTTTCTTTTTATCCTTATTGATTTAAATTTTATTTAATTTAATATTAAATTTTACTTTATAGTCTTATAATTTATGTAAAATGATTTATATTTTAACATATTTTTATTTTTTAGTCTTTGTTTTTATTATGCTTTCAAAATCAGTTTTATCTTGTTTTTATATTTTCAATAACAGTTATATTGTTTTTGATGTAAATTTTCTCATTTTGGATTCTCGTGCTTTTTAATATCATTATTTTCCTAAACAAAATCTTGCAAAAATTTCATTTATAATTTCTTCTGAAACAAATTCTCCAGTTATATTTCCTAATTGTTCTAAAATATACTTTATATTTATTGAAATAATATCTAAAGTCATATTATCTTCAATTGATTTTTTAGTAGTTTTTGTAGCTTCTATTGCTTTAGATATTAAATTTTTATGTCTTAAATTAGTTATAATAACTTCATTATCCAAATTAATCTCATTTAAATTAAACATTTTAGTTATCATATTATATAAATTTTCTAAACCTTTTTGATTTAAAGCTGAAATTTTTAAAATGTTATTTGAATATTTTTTTAAAATTTCATCTTCTTCATTAATTTTACATTTCAAATCCATTTTATTTAATAATATAATTGACTTTTTATTTTTTATAAAATTCAATATTTCTAAATCTTCACCAGTTAAATTTTTTGTTGCATCAATTATAGCAATTACTAAATCTGCACTTTTTGCTATTTCTTTAGATTTAGCTATTCCTATTTTTTCAACTTCATCTTTTGCTTCTCTAATTCCTGCTGTATCAATTAATTTTAATGGTATTCCATTTAAATTAATAAATTCTTCTATTGTATCTCTTGTTGTTCCTTCATATTCTGTTACTATAGCTCTATCTTCTTGCAAAATAGCATTCAAAAGCGAAGATTTGCCTGCATTTGGTTTACCTATAATTGCTATTTTTATTCCTTCTCTAATAATTTTTCCATTATCAAAAGTTTTTTCTAACTGAATTAAATTTTTTTCAACATAAGATATCATCTCTTTAATTTGTTGATTTGTCACTTCTTCTACATCATATTCTGGATAATCAATTGATACTTCAATATTTACCATTACTTCCATAATATGATTCTTTATTTCATTTATTTTTTTAGATAAGGCTCCTTCTAATTGTTGTATACCTGTTTGGGCTTCTCTTTCAGATTTAGCATTTATTACATCTATTACAGATTCTGCCTGTAATAAATCTATTCTGCCATTTAAAAAGGCTCTTTTAGTAAATTCGCCTGGTTCAGCTAATTCTGCTCCATTTTTTAAACATATTTCTAATATTTTTCTTACTATAACATTTCCTCCATGGGAATTTATTTCACACATATTCTCTGTTGTATAGCTTTTTGGTTTTTTAAAATATGAAACCAATACTTCATCAACAATTTTTTCATTTTCAACTATATGTCCATACTTCATAGTATAGCCTTTTATATTTTCTATGTTTTCTTGTTTTATTGGTTTAAATATTTTTTCTAATATTTCAAAACATTTATCACCACTCATTCTAATAATTCCTATTCCTCCAATGCCGAGGAGCCGTAGAAATTGAAGCAATTGTACTCACAATATAATCCTCCTTATAAACAATATTATACCACATTATGTCAATCTTTTTCTTATCTATAATTAACAAAAAAAGTCAAAATACAGTTTACATATAATTGTAAAATCTGACCTTTGACCTCCGATTTTATTTATTCTTTTTTAGTGATACCACTATCTTTCTGTGTGGTTCTTCTCCTATACTAGTAGTCTCAACTTTATCGTTTTCTTGTAATTTACTATGAATTATCTTTCTTTCATATGCTTGCATTGGTTCTAAAGTAATTGATTTTTTTGTTCTTACAACTGTTTTTGCTATTTTTTCTGCTAAGTCTTCTAACGTCTTTTCTCTTCTTTCTTTGTATCCTTCAATATCTAATATAACTCTTACTTTATTATTTATTCCTTTACCTGCTATCGCTGTTAATATATTTTGCAAAGCATATAAAGTTTCACCTCGATAGCCTATTAAATATCCTAAGTTTTTATTTGTTAAACTTACTTTTATAAAATTTTCAGTTTTTTCTATTTTATACTGCACCTGTTCTGGTAACTCGTCTGAAAGCTCCTTTATAAAACTATTTAAATTTTGTTCTGCTTTTTCTTGTTCTTGTTCACTTAATATTATTTCTTTTTTTATTTTAGATTGTGCATAATTTTCATTGTTCTTACTTTTTTCTTTTAATGTTAATTCAACTTTTACTACTCTTGGTGTCAAAATACTAAAAAAACTTCTTTTTTCTTCACTTTCTAATACTTTTATATCTACCATATTTTTAGAAACATTTAATTTTTTTAAGCCATTTTCTATCGCTTCATTTGTAGTTTTTCCTTCTGAAATAATACTTTTTTCCACCTTATTATTCCTCCTCAGTTTTTAAAACTTTATTTAAAATTAGTCTTTCTAAAAGCATTAAAACATTATTTATTAACCAATATAAAGCTAACCCTAATGGTGCTATAAATGCTATTGAAATTGACATTATAGGCATCATCCATGACATCATTTTATTTGTTTGCATTATTGTATCAACTTCATTTTTATCCTCTACTACCAATTCTTTTCCTGTTGTAGTTTCCTCTATAACCTTATCTTGAGACTTTTTATCCATTTTCTCTTGCATTGCTGTTGTCATTCTAATAGAAATAAATGATGATAATATATAAAGTATAGGTATTATATACACAGTATAATCTGTCATATTCTGTTGTGGTACTTTACTTAAATCTAAGCCTAAAAACATCATCTGAATATCTAACTTTTCTATATTATTGTCATCAGGATTTTTTTCTTTTATCCACTCATGTTCTCTTATAATATCAATCTCTGGATATGCTGAACTTGTTATTTTATTTGCTTCTTGCAACTGACCTATATATTTATTAATATCTTCAGATGGAACTTTCTCCATATATGTTAATGGACATCTTACTAAGAAAAAAACTGATAGCAATAAAATTATTTGTAAAATAGATGTTAAACATCCACTAAATGGACTCATATTTTCTGATTTATATAAATCCATCATTTCTTGGTTTAATTTTTCAGGATTGTTTTTATATTTAAATTGTAATATCCTCATTTTTTCTTGAAGTTTTGTACTTTTCTTTAATGTTTTCTGTTGCTTTATAGATAATGGCAATAATATTACTTTTATAGCTACTGTAAACAAAATAATGGCTAACCCATAGTTGTTTACTAAACTATATAAAAGTTCTAGTAAATATCCAAATATCCCTGCAAAAAATTCAAACATCTAAATTCCTCCTAGAAGTTTATTTTAATGGATCATATCCACCTTCTGAAAATGGATTACATCTCAAAATTCTATATATTCCTAATAAAGTTCCTTTTCCTGCTCCATATTTTTCAATTGCTTGTTTCATATATTGCGAACAAGAAGGATAATATTTGCAATGTATATTTTTACTTTCAAGCAATACTGATATATTTTTTTTATACCAATCAATTAGCCAAATAAGTATTTTTTTCATTATTTTCCTCTAAAATCTTAGCTTTATCAAAAATATACTTCATATCAACTTCTATATTATGAAAGGTTGCATTATCTATTGTAGCTCTCTTTTTCCATAAAAACACTATATTATATCCAGGTTTTATATATCTTTCCAAAATTCTATAATTTTCTCTTATTAATCTTTTTATTTTATTTCGTTTAACTGCTTTAGCTATTTTCACACTTATAGCTATACCTAAAAAATTATATCTTTTTGTTTTGTTTTCTCTAATAAAAGCTTCTATATTCTTGCCTGAATAATATTCACCTTTTGATAAAACATTTTTAAATTCAAAATTTTTCTTCATCATTTTTGTTTTTTTCATTATTCTGCTTCCCTTCCTAAATACAGCAAATACAATGAAAAAAGCTATTTCTATAATTATTTTTAAAAGGCTCGCTTTTGCGGCCTTTTAAATTTTACTAATAAACATTAATAAAAAATAATTATATTAAGCACTTAATTTTTTTCTACCTTTTGCTCTTCTAGCTTTTAATATTTTCTGTCCTGATCTAGTTTTCATTCTTTTCATAAAACCATGTTCTTTTTGTTCTTGTCTTTTTTTTGGTTGGAATGTTCTTTTCATTGTTTAGCACCTCCTAGTAATTTTTTATTTATAAAATTCCGTTTAAGGAATTTATTATTACAAAATAATAAGTATATCAATTATATAGTAGGTTAATACAAAATGTCAAGTAAATTTGTCTTTTTTATAAAAAATTTCCTGAGGATACTTGCATTTCAACTTCTAATATCTAAATTTATATAAAAATTTTTGTATTATATTTAAATTTTAAATTATAAAAATTTATTAATTCAAAATCTTGTAATATTTTTGTAATAAAAACTAGTTTTCCACAGTTTTTTTAAAAGTTTTCCACAATTAAAAAAAATTTTCCACAATCATATTGACTTATTTTATAAAAATTTGTTATTATATGGAAGTACGAAATAAAATGTTTTTTTGTTTAAAAATCAAGAAAAAGCGTTCGCACAAAATCATAATATTTTTACAAAAATATTACAATATTATCAACAGTTGTGGATAACTTTGTGGATAACTTATATAAGGAAAGGAAGATTATATATGGCAATTGATAAAGATGAATTACTTTCAAAAATGAAAGAACTTTTAAAACCAGAATTAACTCCAATATCATATAATACATGGATTTTGCCGTTAAATATTAGAAGTATAGAAAATGATAATATTGTGTTTACTACAACTTCTGAATTTCAGCAAGATTTTATAGAAAACAAATATCGAGATTTAATATTTAATACTTTAAGGTACATAACTAATAGAGATTGGAATTATTCTGTAATTGATTTATCTAAAGAAGAAGCCGAAAATCAAGACTTAATAACAAATGTTCCTACAAATTATTCACCTGAAACAGAAACAAATCAATCTACATTAAATCCAAAATACACTTTTGAAACTTTTGTTGTTGGAAATAACAATAGATTTGCCCATGCTGCTGCATTAGCAGTTGGAAATGAACCATCAAATTCTTACAATCCTTTATTTTTATATGGAGGAGTAGGATTAGGAAAGACTCACTTAATGCATGCAATTGGAAATAGAATAATAGAAAATAATAGAAATTCAAACGTTTTATACGTTACATCTGAAAAATTTACAAATCAACTTATCAATGCGATAAAAGATAATAAAACCGAGTTATTTAGAAATAGATACAGAAACATAGATGTACTATTAATTGACGATATTCAATTCATAGCAGGAAAAGATAGGGTACAAGAAGAATTTTTCCACACATTTAATGCCTTAAGAGAAAGTGGAAAACAAATAATTATCTCAAGTGATAAACCACCCAGAGATATTCAATTTTTAGAAGATAGGCTAAAATCAAGGTTTGAATGGGGATTACTTGCAGACATTTCTTGTCCAGATTATGAAACACGTTTAGCAATTCTAAGAAAAAAGGCACAAGATGAAAATGTAGTTATAGAAGATTTCATTTTATCAGATATAGCAAATAAAATAGATTCAAATATCAGAGAGCTAGAAGGTGTATTTAACAAAATAGTAGCAAGAGCATCACTTACACATAGTCCTATAACTATAGAATTAGCAGAAAACATTATAAATGAATTCAAATATGAAAGTGAAAAAGTAATTTCTTGTGAATTTATAAAAGAAACTGTTGCTAAATACTTTAGCATTGAAAAAGAAGAACTTGCTGGTAATAAACGTTCAAATGATATTGCATTTCCTAGACAAATTGCAATGTATCTTTGTAGAGAAATAGCAAATATGTCTTTTCCTCAGATAGGAATAGACTTTCGGAGGAAGAGACCATTCTACAGTAATGCATGCCTATAAAAAAATAGTAAAAGAAGTAAAAGATAAAAATAATACAAAACTAATTGTGGATAGTGTGAAAAACATAATTATAAATGGTAATCAATAGAAAAATAAACTCAAACTTAGAATTTTTTAAAATTCGTGTTTGTAAAAAAAATGTTTGTAATTTTATAGTGTTTCTCTTCCTACGGAAGAGCTAAATTGGATATCCACACCCTTAATGTTAACAACTTGTTTATAACATGTGGACAAGTCAATTATACACAAATTAAAAATAAACATGTGGATTATTTTACAAGTTTTCCACTGATTTATTAACAGCAATTTTATTAGGGATTGTAACTATCAACATAGTTTTCCACAGTTTCCACAGTACCTAATACTAATACTACTATAAATATTATATATTATATAAGGAGGAATCGAAATGAAAGTTGTTTGTTATAAAGATAAAATACTAAAAGCTATAAATTCCGTAGTAAAAGGAGTAGCATCAAAAACAACAATGCCTATATTAGAGGGAATACTAATACAAACTAATGATAAAGAAATTAAATTAACTACTTATGATTTAGAACTAGGAATAGAATATGTAATGGAATGTGATGTAAAAGAACAAGGAAGTACAGTAGTAAATGCAATAATGTTTAGTGAAATAATTAGAAAATTACCAGATACAGAAATTAAATTAACATTAAATGATAAAAATCTATTAGAGATAGAATGTGAAGGTTCACTTTATAAACTAGCAACAATGAATCCAGAAGAATTTCCAGAATTACCTAAAATAGAAATAGAAAATTCAATTGAAATAGATCAAAATATATTAAAAAATATGATTAGAAAAACAATTTTTGCAGTTAGCACAGAAGAAAGTAGACCAATTTTTACAGGATGTTTATTTGAAATTGAAAATAATAAATTAAGTTTAGTTGCAGTAGATGGTTTTAGATTAGCACTAAGAACAATATTTTTAAATAAACAAAGTAATGACTTTAAAGCAGTAATACCAGGAAAGACATTAAACGAAGTAAACAAAATAATATCAGATTCTTTTGAACCTATAAAAATAGGTGTTTCAAAAAATCAAGCTTTATTTGAAATGGATAATTGTAAAATAGTAACAAGAATTTTAGATGGAGAATTCTTAAATTATAAAAATGTAATACCAAGCAATTATGAAACAAGAGTAAGAGTTAGTAAAAATAATATACAAAATAGTTTTGAAAGAATTAGTTTAATTTCTTCATCCTCTGTAGAAAAAGAAAAAAAATATCCAGTAAAAGTACAAGTTGATATTGGAAAAGTTATAATATCTTGCACAAACCAGACAGGGGATGCGAAGGAAGAATTATATGTTTCTACAGAAGGAAAAAATTTAGAAGCAGGATTTAATCCAAAATATTTTTTGGATAGTTTAAAGGCAATAGATGATGAAGAAGTTTTTATAGAATTCGGCACAAATATATCACCATGTTTAGTAAAATCAGTTGAAAATAATGATTATGTATATATGATTTTGCCAATAAGATTAAAAGAAGATTAAAAGGTAGAAGAAATTCTGCCTTTAATTTATAAATTAAAATAAGTTTTCCACAATCTTTTAATTATTTGTGGAAAACTTTAAAGAAAATCATATAAATAAAAAAAGGAAAAAAAGGTAAAAAAAAGAATAAAATAGAAAAAAATAGAAAAAAATAGAAAACAAGAGAAAATTAAAATAAATAATAATGAAGAGAATAGGGAACTTTCAAAAAATATAAAATAATTAGAATAAATTAGAAAAAAAAAGAATAAAATAGAAAAAATTAGGAAAACAGATAAAAGATAAAATGAAAATAAGATAAGTAAAAAAATGAAACGCGAAAATCAAAAATAAGACGATTTTATTTTTTTATAATATAATTTTATATAAAAATAAAAGAGAAAAATCAAAAAAAATAGAATAAAATAGAAAAAAAAAGAAAAAGAGAGAAATTAAATATTTTAAAATTGAAATAATTTAATAAAAAATTTTTTAATATAAAAATAAAAAATCGAGGCATGAAAATCAAAAATAAGGCGATTTTATTTTTTTATAATATAATTTTATATAAAAAAAATAAAAAAATAATGCACAAATGGAGAAAAAAATGTGGATAAATAGAATAAAAATAAACAATTTTAGAAATTATAAAACTCAAGAAATTGATTTAAATAAAAATATAAATATTTTTTATGGAGAAAATGCTCAAGGAAAAACCAATATAATAGAATCTATTTTTTTATGTAGTATGGGAAAATCATTTAGAGCTAAAAAGGATAAAGAAATGATTTTATTAAATGAAAATGTATCTACAGTTGAAGTTTTTTTCAATAAAATAGATAGAGAAGGAAAAATAAAAATTGAATTAGAAAATAAAAAGAATGTTTATTTGAATGGAATAAAATTAAAAAAATTAAGTGAATTATTAGGAAATATAAATACAGTAATTTTTACACCTGATGATATTAATATATTAAAAGGTGGTCCACAAAATAGAAGAAGATTTTTGGATATAATGATAAGTCAATTAAAACCCAATTACATGTATAATTTAAATTTATATTTAAAAACAATAGAACAAAGAAATATTTTTTTAAGACAAATAAAAGAAAATAATAAAAATGAACAACTGTTAGATATATGGGATGAAAAATTATCTGAATATGCAATAAATATTTATAATTATAGAAAAGAATTTATAGAAAAGATAAAAAATAAAATAAAAAAAATTCATTATGAAATAACAGAAAATAAAGAGGATATAGACATAGAATATTTTTCAGAATGTGATAGCAGACAAAAATATTTAAATTTATTAAAAGAAAGAAGAAATTTAGATATTATAAAAGGATATACAACAAAAGGAATTCATAGAGATGATTTTAAGATTAGCATTAATAAAAAACCATTAGATATTTATGGTTCTCAAGGGCAACACAGAACAGCAATATTATCTTTGAAATTATCAGAAATGAATATTATACATGAAGAAATAGGAGAAAATCCAATTTTGTTATTAGATGATTTTATGTCTGAACTTGATGAAAAAAGAAGAACAAATTTATTAGAAAAAATAGGGGAAGCACAGGTCATTATAACATGTACAGATAAAATAAATATTGCAAATAAAAATTTTTTAATATATAATGTAAAAGATGGAAAAGTTTATAGAGAAAACTAAAAGACAGGGAGGATAAAAAATGGAAAAATACGAGCATAAATATGGTGCTGAACAAATTCAAGTTCTTGAAGGCTTAGAAGCTGTAAGAAAAAGACCCGGTATGTACATAGGAAGTACATCTGTTAGGGGATTACACCATATGGTGTATGAAATAGTAGATAACTGTGTAGATGAAGCATTAGCAGGATATTGCACAGAAATAAAAATAGAAATAGAAAAAGGAAATATTATAAGTGTAGAAGATAATGGGAGAGGAATACCTGTAGAAATACATCCAAAAACAAAAATATCTACAGCCGAAACAGTGTATACAGTTTTACATGCTGGAGGAAAATTTGGTGGAGACAGTGGATACAAAGTTTCTGGAGGCCTTCATGGAGTAGGTGCTTCTGTTGTAAATGCATTGTCAGATTGGACAGAAGTTACAATAAAAAGAGATGGTGGGCTTTATCAGATGTATTTTGAAAAAGGAAAAACCATAAGAAAACTAGAAAGAATAGGAGATAGTGAAGGAACAGGGACAAAAGTAAGATTTTTGGCAGACAATACAATTTTTGAAAGTTTAGATTATGAATACGAAGTATTGGAAAAAAGATTTAGAGAAATGGCATTTTTAACAAAAGGACTAAAAATAGTTGTTGAAGATAAAAGAGAAGAACCAGTTAAAAAAGCAGAATTTTGTTTTGAAGGAGGACTAATTTCTTTTGTTGAATTTTTAAATAAAAATAAAGAAAAATTACACAAAACACCAATTTATATAGAAAAAAATGGTGAAATACCAGTTGAAATAGCTATTCAATACACATCTAGCTATAATGAAAATATATATACTTTTGTAAATAATATAAATACTATAGAAGGAGGAACACACTTAGAAGGATTTAAGCGTTCACTAACAAAAGTGTTTAATGATTATGCAAGAAATCATAATATATTAAAAGAAAAAGATAATAATTTACAAGGGGAAGATATAAGAGAAGGAATTACAGCAGTAGTATCTGTAAAAGTAAAAGAACCTCAGTTTGAAGGACAAACAAAAACTAAACTAGGAAACAGTGAGGTTACTGGTGTAGTACAAAGTATGGTAAATGATGCATTATCAACATTTTTAGAAGAGAATCCATCAATAGCAAAATCAATTTTAGAAAAATGTATAAGTGCTTCGAGAGCGAGAGAAGCAGCTAGAAAAGCAAGAGAGTTGGTTAGAAAGAAAAGCAATTTAGAAACAAGCACTTTACCAGGAAAACTAGCAGATTGTAGTAGTAAAAATCCAGACGAATGTGAAGTATATATAGTGGAAGGAGATTCAGCAGGAGGAAGTGCGAAACAAGGAAGAGATAGAAAGTTCCAAGCAATATTACCATTATGGGGAAAAATGTTAAATGTTGAAAAAGCTAGAGCAGACAAAATTTATGGAAATGATAAATTAAATCCTGTAATTGTTGCTGTAGGAGCAGGTATAGGTTCAGAGTTTGACATAACAAAAATAAGATATGGTAAAGTAATAATAATGGCAGATGCTGATGTAGATGGAGCACATATTAGAACTTTATTATTAACATTTTTCTTTAGATATATGAGACCTTTAATAGAAAATGGAAATGTTTATTTAGCACAGCCACCATTATACAAATTATCTAAAAAAGGAATGCAAGATATATATTGCTATACAGATGAAGATTTGCAAAAAGCTTATGTAGACTTAGAAGAAAAGGGAATTCAAAGAGATCAATTAGCATTACAAAGATACAAAGGTCTAGGAGAAATGAATCCAGAACAATTATGGGAAACTACAATGAATCCTGAAAGTAGAATATTAATAAAAGTAACAATGGAAGATGCAATAAAAGCAGATGAAATATTTACATTATTAATGGGAGATGAAGTTGATCCAAGAAGAGAATTTATACAAGCAAATGCAAAATATGTAAAAAATTTGGATATATAAAAAATATTTAATGGCAGATAAAAACTAAGTTTTTATCTGCCATTAATCAGTAGAGCTAATAATAATCTTAGCTAAAACTAATATACATAATAGTCAAACCTAATATATATTACTATATAAATAAGCCCTATACCACATATATTAATCAGTTGCTCGACCATTAATCCACCATGAGTAACCATATTCATCCCGAAGGACTATTAACAACCACTAAATTAGATACAAAAATAATCTTAGCTCGAATATATTACCTATAATTTGACCATATATGAAAATAAAAAAATATATAAGAAATAATTTAATAAAAATACAGCCTACAAACAAATAATATATTCTTATCTCCGACATATTATAATATACTAACATACACTATAATATATCTTTGCTCGAATAATAATAAACTAATAAAAATCTATTAATATTCTTTGCTCAACTATTATTAACCTTACAATATTATTATGAACGAAAAAAAAAATAATATTCAAAAAATAATAAGAAAAAATAATAATAAAATAAA
This sequence comes from uncultured Clostridia bacterium, assembly GCA_947589015.1. Classification (GTDB taxonomy): domain Bacteria; phylum Bacillota; class Clostridia; order TANB77; family CAG-508; genus CAG-269. The sequence goes on along the minus strand of CANPZF010000001.1, from coordinate 2,579 downwards.
TAAATAATAAAAAATAAATAATTAAATAATTAAATAAAATAAATAATAATAAAAAATAATGAATTAAAAATAAAAAAATGAAAAGTAAAAAAGAAAAAGTATAAAAAGAAAAGAAGTTAAAAAAAGAAAGAAAGAAATAGAAAAAAATGAAAGAATAAAAAACAAATAAAAAAAGAAAAACAAAAATAATAAATAAAAGAATAAAAATCGTTTAGTAAAAAATGATAAAAAGAAATAAGAGAAGAAAAAAGTAATAAAGAAAAAGGAAGGTGGGGAATGAAAAATAAAAAGCAAAAATAGGATAAAAGATGAAAAAAGAAGAGAAAGAAGATACAATAAAAGAATGTAAAGGCTACGCGACTAAAGAAAAAGGAGAGAAAGAGAAAAAAGGTTTACACACAATAAAAAAATAGAGGAAAGAATAAGAAAAAGAGAAAGAAAAAAGAAGCAAGAGAAAATAAAAAAAAGACGAAAAATAAGAAAGAAAAAAAATAATAAGGAAAGATTTTAAAGAAAAAAAAGAAACAAAGAAAAGGTAAAAAAATAAAAAAGGAAAAAGAAGCTATAAAAAAAATTACGAGAAAGAGAAAAAAATTTAAAAATGAGAAAAGAAAAAGATAAAAGATGAAAAAGAGTGATGATAAAAAATAAATAATAAAAAAAATAAACTAATAAAATAATAAATAAATAATAAAAAATAAATAAATTAAATAAAAATAAACAAATAAAATAACAAATAAATAATAAAAAATGAATAAATTAAATAAAATAAAAATAAATAAAAAAAATTAAAAAAATAATGAATCAAAAAGAACATAGAAAAAAGGTGAAAGAAAAAAATGAAAAATAAAAAATATAAAAAGAAAAGAAAGAAAGAAATATAAAAAAAGTGAAAGAATAAAAAACAAATAGAAAAAGAAAAACAAAAATAGAAAACAAAAATAAGAAATAAAAGAATAAAAATGAAAATCATTTAGTAAAAAATGATAGAAAAGAAATAAGAAAAGAAAAAAGTAATAAAAAAAAAGGAAAAAGGAGAATGAAAAATAAAAAGTAAAAATAGGATAAAAAAGAAAAAAGAAAAGAAAGAGGATACAAAAAAAGAATGTAAATGCTACGCGACCAAAGGAAAATGGAAAAAGAAAGAAAGAGAAAAAAGGTTTACATACAATAAAAAAATAAAGGAAAGAATAAGAAAAAGAGGAAGAAAAAAGAAGCAAGAAAAAATAAAAAAAGACGAAAGATAAGGAAGAAAAAAATAAGAAGGAAAGATTTTAAAGAAAAAAAAGAGAAAGTGAGAAAGTGAAAAAATAAAAAAGAGAAAAGGAAAGAAGAAGTTATTTAAAAAAGAAAAAAATTAGAAAGAGAGAAAAAGGTTTAAAAAGGAGAAAAAGAAAAAAGTAAAAACAAAAGAAGGAAAGAGAAAAGAATAAAAAAGAGTGAAAAAGATAAAAAAGAATAGTGATAAAAAATGATTAAATAATAAATAATAAAAAATAAATAATCCAATAAACAAATAATAAAATAAATAATTAAATATGAATAAAAAAAATAAATAATAAAAGTAAATAATAAAAATAAATAATTAATAATAAATGACAAAAAAATAATCAAATAAATAATTAATTTAAATAAATAATAATAAATTAAAAAGAGAAAAGAAAAAAATGAAAAAGAAAAAATGAAAAGTAGAAAATAAAAGATATAAAAAGAAAAGAAGTAAAAGAAGAAAGAAAGAAATATAAAAAAATTCATAAAATAAAAAAAAGATAAAAAAGGAAAACAAAAATAAAAAATTAAAAGAAGAAAAAAGGATAAAAATAAAAAAGGATACTGTTTAGTAAAAAAAGGATAGAAAAAATGTGAAAGAAAAAAAGTAATAAAGAAAAAGGAAAGATTAAAAATAAAAAGTAAAAATATGATAAAAAAGAGAAAAAAAGAGAACAAAAAAGAATGTAAAGACTAGGCGAGCAAAGAAAAATGGAAAAAGAAAGAAAAAATAAAGAAAAAGAAAAAAGGTTTACATACAAAGAAAAAATAGAAAAAAGAATAAGAAAAAGAGGAAGAAAAAGGAAGTAAGAAAAAGTAAAAAAAGATGAAAAAAAGTGAAAAAATAAAAAGTAAAAGAAATAAGAAAGAAATGTTTAAAGAAAAAAAAAGAAACAAAGAAAAGGTAAAAAAATAAAAAGGAAAAAGAAGCTATTAAAAAAAGAAAAAAATTATGAAAAAGAGAAAAAAGTTTAAAAAGGAGAAAAGAAAAAAGTAAAAACGAGAAATGAAAAAGAGAAAAGAATAAAAGATGAAAAAGAGTGATGATAAAAAATAAATAATAAAAAAAAAATAAATAATAAAAAAAATAAATAATAAAAAAAATAAATAATAAAAAAAATAAATAATAAAAAAAAATAAATAATTAAAAAAAAATAAATAATTAAAAAAAATAAATAAAAAAAAATAAATAATTAACTAAAAAAATATAAATAATTAAATGAAATAAATAATAAAAAAATAATAAATAATTAAATAGAATAATAATGAATTAAAAAGAGAAGAGAAAAAAATGAAAAAGAAAAAATGAA